>JBAPMH010000290.1:0-4289 GCA_049278515.1 Chthoniobacterales bacterium | reverse complement strand
GGGATGGATAGCTTGGCGAGACCGGTGGGGTCGGCGATGCCGACGGTGAGGCCACCGTCGGCGGCAAAGCCAATATCGACGTCCACCGGGTGATCGAAGAACGGCAGCTTGATTCCGCCATTGATGCTTGATCCGGCAGGTATGTTTTGTTGAAATGACAGGCTGAGAGATCGGAGGCCGAACGGCAACCCAAAAAGCTGACCAGCCCCAGTGCCATCAAATTTGCCGGTGGAAGTATTGTAGGTCGCCGTCCCAGCCCACCCAATGTCGCCGGATATTCCTCCCGAACCCAAACCCAGCCCGTTTGCGACGATCGCACCTGGAAATATCTTGGGGATTCGAACGCTAGCGTTTTGTAAATACAGCCCTTTCCAGTTTTGAGGCACTCCGATGGGTCGCGACCCCAGACCATCGAAATTGAACTCCGCATCGGCAGATTCGATTACGACTCCGGTCTCACCAAACAGGATGGGATCGTCGATGTGGAATCCAATGCCGCCGGTGACAGTAATTTGCCCTGTATGATCGATCGCGAAAGTCGTTGCTCCCAGGCCCACTTCGACCCAAGGCTCTTCTTCATCACGTACGAAATCGATACTACCGTCGCTTTGCGTTATCTGTTTGGCAGGTTGAAACAAGTCGGGTTGTAATCGGATCGCCAACTGAACCGTGCAGGCCAAATTTACTCGTTCGGCCTGTCGCGTAAGAGTTGCTTCAAAGTGACCCGGATTGACGACGAGGCTCACGCCTTCCAGGCCGGGTAACTTGATGGTAACGTCGCTCAACGCCTTGAGATGCATCGCAACGCTGTGAGTAGGCGCGTCCAACGCAATTGTGGGTAGGGGCGCGTGCGGTATCCCCATAGTTGGAGCGGGAATCTCCGGGCCGTCATCGAAGGAGCCGAGCAAGGCAAGAGCCTCCGCTTCCGTCATTCTCGGCGTTAGCGAGCCCGGAGGCTGATTGGCCCAAGCGGGCTGCGTGGTCAAATAGTCAATCTGCGTTAGCCCGATCTGCGCGACGATCTCGTCAAGTGCGGTCAACACACTATCGAAAGGGAACTGTGCCGGAACGGCAGCTTTAAGCGGTGCGGAGTATTCTATCGGCATGAGATAATCTTGAGTCCTCGACCCGCCTTAGATCTGCACGTTACAGTCCCGCAGTCCGGTATCGGTGTCGGGATCTTTTCCGGGGTGGAGTTCAATCAGATGAAGTTGGGTAAAATTCGTGTGAAAATACTCACGTCCGCCTGTTCCGAGTGCACAGGTGTCATTTCCAGAGCGCGCGCCGCTACTACTCGAAGCTTCACGCAATGTTACGGCGATAGATTCGAGTCCTTGGCCCGCCTTAGAATTGTCAACGAGTTTTGGTGGCCCATTCACTTTCTCAACAATCATGATGTGCCCGACATTCGTGCCACGTGATCCGGCCAGGATGAAACAGCGCCCTTCATTTGCTATTGCCCATTTGAGGTAGGCCAGCATGAAATCCTCATCATCTAACGATCGCAGGAGAGGCTCGATTTTGAATCCCCACGTTTTCGTTTCACTTTCGACTAATCCATTCAGCGGCACGAGACCAGTCGAGTTCCCCGCGATATTAGCCTTAGAAGCGTACCTCCCAGCCGCTGCATAATGCCAATACGTGGGATCCCCTAATTTCCAATTAGGAGGATCAACAGGACAAATGCCGACGCGAAAGCCTGACCTAAGAGCAATGTCAGAAACGAAGAGATTACACTTCGGGGAAGAATCGTAGACATCGACTTGGAATGACGCGCCTTGGCGACTGTGAGTGTTGTAGAGCCGGTTTTGACATGAGCTACCCTTCTTCCAAGCACTTGAATGGTCTGGTATTTGTGTCGGTATCGGCAACTCCCGGTCTGATTCCCACATCACGCGCTTGTGCGTCCGTAACGGCGGTCGCAACCGAATAGATTTTGTCTCCATTCCCGTGGCAGCCTTTCCAACTACATCCATTTTCGAGAGCAATGGGTGCGAAGTCACCTCGGAGGAATCATCCCCGAACAAAAGATAAAAGAACTCGCGCGGATTCATGAATTGCGGATCGGCAGCGGAGTGTCCCACGTAGCGCCCACGAAGTGTTAGAAGACGATCGCTGCTGTTGGTAGGGTCAACGGCGGCGGTGCCAATGACTGCCCCAGCTTCCGCGTTGAGAAAGACTTTGTCATTACCCGCGAGAAAGTCTGTGATGAATGGTGAGCGTTGCGTGAGGTTTGTGACCTCTGGAGGGAACGTTAGACCGTAAAGCGATTCGCGAGGCTTGAGCGAATTCAAGCGTGTCTCAAGCTCGACTCGGTCCACGTTTTCGTAAATGAGATCAGTTGGCACACAATCTACATCGCACCATTGCCGCCACCAAGGAGGATCGCTCAACATAGCAAATCCAGGCATACTGAGGATCAGCCGATCCTTCATCATGCCGTCAGCCGGTTTGAACCGAATCGAGCCATTATCCATCGCGTGCAGCCGGTAGGCGGGGTCGGACAGCGTTGCGCCGGGCAACGTTACCTCGTCGCTGAATCCTCCTAGCGGCGGCGAGATACGAATGTTGAAGACCTTATCAGGGGATGCCGTCGCGTCGTCGGCCAGCGCGAAAACGTCCGGTGGAACGGGGCGGACGGTGTCCCTTCCAGGAGGGATGCTTGCCAGCGGCAAATAAAAGGCGCGACGCGGATATACGGGGGCGCTCAAAGGTTCGACTAAATTCCAGGGCATGGGGTGCTCCAACGCATCGATTAAGGTGCGCGAACCTCGCGCTCGTTCACGGAATCAAGACATACTCCGGTAGTAGTAATCAGGCGGCCTCTGTAGCGCTGATCCACGGTCAAATCGGCTGAGCGGTCGTAGAACGAGAAGCGCCAGACGTCAGTGCTGGCAACATGGACAGGGTTGCGCTGCCAAACGGAAATATTGCGCCAAGTACCGTTCTGGCGTTGCATGAGTGCAGCGATATTGCCTTGCGTTGTAGTAAAAACCAGTGCTACGACGGGTAAGAGGCCGGGAGCGACCTCCCAATAGGGATGTTCCACTCCAGTTGCGTCAAGCTTCACCCATTCCGAACGTTCCCACGTAGGCTCAGGGGGCGGCCCGTAGTCGTAAGCCTTGCCGATCGAATCTGCCGAAGGAGCGGACTCGTTTTGGGCGTTGTTGCGCGCCGCTAAGCGATAGTGATAAGTCTTCAATGCAACAACGCCCGTATCCGTCCACATCACATCCTTCGTCCGCAGCGCTGGATCCGAGTGCAATTCCGGAATCGTCGCTACCAGTTTCATCAGCCTGACATCTCTCGCCTTACGCTCGTCGTCGGTGCGGTAGACGCGGTATTCCATGAGATCAGCCTCGCGGTTCGCCGCCCAGGTCAGCGTGATGGCGCGGTCGCCGCCGAAAATCTTGGTCATCACCGGCGTGCGCAGCGGCTCGACTTTGAACAGATAGACCGGCGGGCTCGATGGTCCGAGCGCGCCGACCGTTAGAGCAGCGTTCACATACGCAGCGCGAAAGAAATAGCGGTTGCTCGCGCGGCCATCCAGCTCGGCTGTATAGGCGCGTAGCGCCTCGTCCGGGGAATACTTGTCGCTCCCATCCGGCCCAGCGCGGTCGGCGTTCTCGGCCTGGTCGGGATCGAGCGGCTCGTAGGTGAGCTGGCTGAAGGCGGCTTCGTTGCCGGGCAGGCCTGCGAGCGTGCGCCACTCGTTGTCGGACAGAGCGCCGTATGCTGCTCGTGCCGTCTTGGTCTTGGCCGCAATTACTTCGTCCGTGTCGCCCTCAATAGGTGTCGCAAGCGAATTCAGTTTATCAAGCGCGGACGCTATGTTTGCCTTCGTTGTCGAGGTCCAGGTCGCGACGGGAAACAGATCTTGATTGCCTGTGTCAAGAGGATCGCGTGGACGCTGACTGAAATCGACCTGGAACAGGGTATCATCAAGAGCCCGGAAAATGTGCGCTTTGAGCTTCTCGTTCCTGGCCCAGCGAAAGGTGTAGTAGGAGAGGCTGTGATAATCGGCGCGCGTCGCCCACACCTTTTCGGAAGTATCGACGGCGGGCGGCGCCGGCGGCGTCGATCTCAGGACGCGGTAGATTTTCGCCGGCGTGCCCACGCGCCCCTCGTTGCCGGAACGTTTCCCCCATCTGCCGGTAGCCCATTTCGGATCGTCGGCGGTGTGCGATTTGTTGTCGGCGGCGCTGACTCCGATATGGGCATAGACGATCGGTTCGGTCTCGGACGGGGCGAGCGGCACGCCGGGGAACCTTGGACCGCCGGCGCGTGGC
>JBAPMH010000289.1:0-2323 GCA_049278515.1 Chthoniobacterales bacterium | reverse complement strand
CATAAACTGGACGCTGCCATGATCTCCCGCGAGCAGATCATCTACTTCGATAATAACGCCACCACGCAGCTCGATCCCGCCGTGCTTGAGGAGATGCTGCCGTTTCTGACGGATTACTTCGGCAATCCTTCGAGCGGCTACGCTTTTGGTGTCCAGGTCCGCAGGGCAATCGACCTGGCGCGGGAACGCGTTGCCGCGCTCCTTGGGTGCGAACCCCGGGAGATTGTTTTCACCAGCTGCGGAACGGAATCGAACAATGCCGCGGTAAATTCAGCGCTCCAACTCGATCCCTCGCGCAACCATGTAGTGACGACCGCCGTCGAGCATAGTGCCACCCGGCGGCATTGCGAAATACTCTCGAAACGCGGGATCTCAACCACGATCCTCCCGGTGGACGGCAAGGGAAACCTGGATCTCGATGAGCTGGAAAACGCGATCACACCTCAAACCGCGATTGTCACTGCCATGTGGGCCAATAACGAGACCGGCGTCCTGTTTCCCGTCCAGGAAATCGCAGAGATCGCGCGCCGGAAACGTGTCCTGTTTCATACCGACGCCATTCAGACGGTGGGAAAAATTCCGATTCGGCTGGCCGATTCGACGCTCAATTCGCTCTCCCTTTCAGCGCACAAGCTGCATGGCCCAAAAGGAGTCGGGGTTCTCTACGTGAATAAACGATCGGCCTTCAAGCCGACTCTGATTGGCGGGAGCCAGGAAAACAATCGGCGCGCTGGAACGGAAAACGTGGCCTCCATTGTGGCTTTAGGGAAAGCCGCGGAGTGCGCGGGGGCAGCCCTGGAGGAGGAAGCCACTCGTGTCCTGGAAATGCGCGACCGCTTCGAAGCGGGAATTCTGGAAAAGGTGCCGGACACTTTTGTAAATGGAGATTCCGTGGCCCGGCTTCCCAACACCTCGAATCTGTCGTTCGCGGGAATAGAATCGGATACGGCGCTGATGATGTTCGATCGTCACCATCTCTGTTGCTCGGCCGGCTCGGCCTGCCGAACGGGGTCGGTCGAAGCATCGCATGTCTTGCGCGCCATGAACCTCAGTCCCGAGCGCACTCGAGGCAGCATGCGATTTTCTTTTGGACGCTTCAACACGGACGCAGAAATCGATCGGGCCCTGGAAATCATCCCGGCCGTGATCGCGCGGCTCCGCGAACTATCGCCAGCCTCGCCGGCGCGGGAAAAGGTTACCGTCTAGGGACCAGCCGCCGCTTTTTGGCGCGGCGCTGCATCAAAACGGTAAGTCCGACTGCGACAAACGAACTCACCGACGCCGAGATGGCGGGGTTGATCTCTGGCACAGGCGTAAAGGTGATGTCGCCGATGCCAATGTCCTGGTAACGGGGCGCACCGGCAGTGTTGCCAAATGTGAAATACAGGTCAGTGATGAGCGTCGCGCCGAAGCTGATCGTGGCGTTCCCGTTTGAAGAATTATTCGCCGACGCAGCGTTACCGGTAAGCGTTTGGCCAAGCCCGCTGCCGGCCAGGGTGACCGCGGAGCCGAGATTGGTAATGGTCGCAGCGATATGAGTTCCGTCGGGCGCGACCCCGTAAATGTTGCTGATGATGTCGCTATTCGTCGTGACGTCGATATCGAAGAGGGTGAAGGAAACATTGTTGGCGCCGGGCAAATTTCCCGCGGTGCCGCCGGTAAAGCTGAGGTGAACGGTGAGATTGCTGTTGGTGTGGAGGTTGGCCGCAATTATCAGCGAGTTCTGAGCCGGAACCAGCCCTCCGGTCATCGTTTGGTTGATGGCCGGCGTCATCGTCCCGGTCGCAGGATCGTTGGTGAAAATATTCGGGTTTTGGCTGGTGATCGCGACCGTAATGTCATTAAAGGCGTCGCCGTTCAGGTTGAAGGAATTCGACAGCGAACCAGGAGTCCAGCTCACGCCGTCCCAGTCCAGGACGAGAGCCCGTGCGGGAGCAGCCCAGCTCGCCAGAATGGCAATAAGCGCCAGGGCGAAGAAATGGCAGACTCGGTTGCGGGGAGTACGCATATAATTCCCATAAAGCTACTCTCGGGCCAACCGGCGACCTGGGCTGTGTATCTGGTTGAATAAGCGGTGTTTATGTTTTGGAGATAAAAACAGCTCCAGATTGACGTGAAAACCCGTCCTCACCGAGGTGCCTCGGTATCGGCCCGCGCTTTAGGAAAGACCTGCCCGTAATTCGCTTATGGCGCCAAGCAGTTCGCCGCTCTTGCCCGGCTTGTCGATCACGCGGTCCACCCGTAACTCGGCGTAACGTTGCCTCTCCTCGGCACTTAGGGCATTGGCGAAAACAATGATCTTTCCCTCGAAGCCGACGGAGCG
>JBAPMH010000288.1:0-12404 GCA_049278515.1 Chthoniobacterales bacterium | reverse complement strand
CTTCTGCTTCTCGGGACCGCCGCGGTTTTGCTCCTTTCGTCCGCTAACTCCAATGTGCGAGCACAGCAACCCAGCGCCAGTCCCGAGACGGCAAAGGATGCGCGCATGCAGGCGGACGCGTACTTTGAAGCTGATAAGCCGCGCCGAGCGGTGGCCATTCTGGCAGAAGCGGCGCGACATCATCCGGAGGATCGTGTTCTCGGCGCGATGCTTTACTCCTCCATGCGCGATCATGTGTGGCACATGCCGCAAATTCTGCCGGTCAGACACAGCGGCGAAGTTCGGGCGCTCGCTTTCAGCGACGATGGAAAGACATTCGCGAGCGGCTCGGCGAGCGGAGAAATCTGGATCTCGCCCACGGAGCCGAAGGACGGAAAGGATGCCGCGGCGGGCAGAATCGTCCTGCCCAAAGCCGAGAGCGCGATCGCAGGACTGGCTTTTTCGAAGGATGGCAGTCGCCTCGCTGCGGTATCGAAAGTCGAAGGATTGCGGATCATCGATGTGGCTGCAAAAAACGCAGTCTTCGAAGCCCCGCGTCCGGCGCAACCCGTCACTGCTTTTGCCGAGGCCGCCCCGCGCGACCGCGTAGCCTTCGGAACTGCTGACGGAAAAATCGTCGTCGTGGACACCGCCGCAGGCAAAATCGTGGCGGAGCTGGAGCAACCCGGCGGACCGATTCGGGCTCTGGCCTTTTCGCGCAGATCTCAAAAGTTCGCAGCCGCCTGTCACGGCGGCGTGACCCGCGTCTGGGATTTAGAAACGGGGAAACCGGTCGGCGATGGAATTCATCAGGAAGGTTCTGTCCTCAGCGTCGATTTTGGTTTCGACGATAGCAACCTGGTGACGGCCGGTGATGACAAGAACGTGCATTTTTGGAAACTGCCGGAAGGGACCAAGACCCTGCCCTCGGCCGATTGCAAAACCGAGGTCCTTAAGGTGCGGATGAGCCCGGACGGTTCGCGGCTTGCCGCGATGCTGGACGACGGAAGCATCAAATTCTGGGACGCGTTGAGCGCAAAAGAATTGCCCTACGAAATCCGCGAGGACGGAACGTTCAATGACATGACCTGGAGCCGAACCGGTCTGCGCGTCGCCACCGGGTCGCAGGACAATCAGGCGACTGTCTGGAGTGCCCGCAACGGCGATCGCTGGGGTGAGGAGTTGAACCACGACAGTCCGGTCCTCGCCGTTACTTACAGTGTCGATGGCAGACTACTCGCGACGGGAAGTGCGGATGGCACGGCGCGTCTTTGGCGCACGGATGGCGGCAAGGCGATGCCGACGGTGCGAACGCATCAGGCGCGCGCCCTTTCTGCGTTCTACAGCCGGGACGGCAAACATATCGTAACCACCTCAGAGGATCACACCGCCCTCCACTGGATTTCCGGTGAAGTCCGGCCGGCGGGTCCCGCGCTCAAACACAAAGGCGATGTGACCTGCGGCTCTTTCAATCCCGACGCAACGCGTTTGCTGACCTCGGATGTTACGGGCGTCGTTCAACTCTGGGATACGACAACGCACAAGGCGGAGGGCGAACCTTTCAAACACAAAAACGCGGTGAACTTTGTGGACTTCCATCCAGACGGCAAACGTTTTGTCACCGCGTCGGCCGCGGGCGCTTCGGTGTGGAGCCTGGATGACCGCACCAAACCGCTGACGGTTATCACTCATTCCGGGAAAGAGAAGAACGAGATCAAGTATGCGCGCTTCAGTCCTAACGGGAAATGGCTGGCTACTGCCTCCACCGACGGCACGGCGCAAATTTGGGATGCTGCCACCTTCAAGCCCGCGACCGAGCCGATCCAGCGCGGCTACCCGGTTCTGTGCACGCGTTTCAGTCCGGACAGCAGCCGCTTGGTTGTTGCCGGCGAAGACGGTCAGGCGGTGGTTTACGACACTGCCACCTGGAAACCCGTCGGAACACCGATTCTCCTGGAAGGGGCCGTGTTCTCCGCGGCCATTACGCAAGACAACCGTTTTATCGTCCTCGCTTCATTTCTTACCAATGCCGTCCAATTTTTCGATATCGAAACCGGCGAGCCTCTCGGTCCGGGGCTAACCATCCCTTCGCAGCCGACCCGGGTGGATTACAATCTCGCGGAGGAAAACGTCATCGTCGCTTGCGACGACGGCACCGTTCGGACCTACGGCACTCCCTTTGTGGACCACGATACCCCGGCGTGGGCCTGCGAACTCGCCGAGCGCGTCGTGGGATATCGTCACAAAGGAGGCGACGACTTCGTCGACGTCGATAGCACCGTGAGCGATATCGCCGCTTTTGTTGCGGCGGCGCCACTAGGCCAGGAGGACGATTTTTCCAGGTTGGCAAAATGGAAGCTGACGGCCGGCAGCGAACGCCTGACCATGCCACGGAGCCGGACCACCGTGGCCACGAATATCGACCGACGCCTCGAGGAGCGCTCGATCGATGCCTTGTGGGAGTGCCACGAAGCAGCGCCAGTCGATGACCTCGCTTACGCCGCGCTGAGCGTTTACCTCGACAACGGCCGCCAGAGCGAATTCCTCGCTAACATGGTGTTGTCCCACAAAAATGCGAGCCCTCTGGCGCGCGCCTTCGCTGCTTCCGCCCTGGTTAATGCCGGTCGCACCGGAGAAGCGGAAAAGATACTGGATGAAGCGTTGGCCGCGGCCCCCGACGATCCTCGGGTGTTGCGCAGGGAAGCAAAACTTCACGCGAAGCTGATGCACAAAGAACAAGCCATTGCGCAGTTCGAAAAGGCGCTCACTCTGGAACCGCACAACTACGAGACCCACCGCACTTACGGCTGGGCATTGCTTCACTTCGACCAGCCGGCCGATGCCGCCGCGCATTTCCACGCCGCGGAAGAACTGGCGGGCGACATGGTGGACGATCTGGTGGCCGGTCTTTGCCTGAGTGCGGCCCGACAAAAGAACGACAAGGAAGCCGTGGCCGCCTATCGCCGTCTCATCGAATTGGACCCTGTCTGGAAGGAATCCTCCTACCTGACGGGTCTCCGCGGCTGGACGCCACGCCAATTGAGCGATCTGGAACAGATTCGAAAAAACGCCATAGCAAAAAAATAAAATGAATAGCGCCATTGTTTCAAACCCTATGAGCCGCATGAGTAAACTCGGTTCAGCACTCGTCGCGGTGGCTGCCGCGCTCTTTTTTGTTCCAAGCTCGTCAGACGCACTCGACCTTGGCAACTCGTCCTCCAAGACCCCCTACGATCCCTATCTCGGACCGATGTGGTCCGTCTTCGGCCAACTTGGTGGAGCCCAGCCCGATCCCGCGCAGGTCGAGCAATGGGTGGCTCAGGGCCGTGCCTTCAGATATTCCTTTAGCAAGAGCCAGCCCTATGTTCCCCAGTCGCCGGAACAAACCGAGTCCACCAGGAGCGGCGATTGCAAAGCGAAAAGCCTTTGGCTCGCCGACAAGATGGATTCGAAAAAGGTGCGGTTCGTCATTGGCAAATTTAAACGGGGCGCCGCTCAGAGTCATGCCTGGCTAATTTGGAACGGACCAAATGGCTGGCTGATCCTGGACGCCACTATGTTTAGCCGTTCCGTGGACCCGGCTCGCGTCTCGTCAAACGAATTCATTCCCATCTATTCGTACGCTCCTGGCGGCAAGTACAAGCACGGCCAGGCAGCCGCCCCCAAAGAATCGAAGTACGGCGACCATCTCTGATCCGGAGCGGCGACATCAGATCGCAGTCGCCTGCCCTGGCGATTTACAGGAGGCCGCAGAGGAAACAGAGATCTGAACCCAATTCCTCTGTTATCTCTGTTTCCTCCTGTGAGAAATGTCCCTTGGGCGGCGGGAAATCGCGGGGCGGGGAGAGTTAAAGCTGAAGAGGTTGAGCCAGGCGGAATTCCAGGTGCCGGCCGACCGGGACCGAGTAATCACCCCGGCCAACCGACGTGCCTCGCGCCGTCTTGAAGTTCTGGTTATCGACCAGATAGGCGCCAGTCGTCTTGATCGGCACATTATGGCCGCCGACCTGCACATCCGTCAGATCCACGGTGAGCCGTTGCGTACTGCTAACCGTTCGCCTTGAAGTCACGACCTTTCCAGAAAACTTTGTTCCGGGGGGCAGAACGGTTTTCCCGTTTGCCGCCACGTTGTTCGCGAGCTGCACTGGGAAACGCGTTCCCACCGCGTCAGTCGATGTCAGGGCGTGAAGTGTTCGAACGATCAGAATGGTGCCGGCCGGAACGGTCGCCGACCGGGCATTTTGCGGCACAAGCCAGATCGACATGGCCAGTCCCGCCACAAGCAAAGTCTTGGTCTTCATTGCCGGAGTTTTTCGAATCCCACCGCTGGCGACTATTGGACCTTGGTCGTATCTCGAAGTTCTTACAGGAGGCCGCAGAGAAAACAGAGGTTTCTGAAAACCAATTCTCTGTTATCTCTGTTTCCTCCGGTGAGAAAAATTGGCGCGCTCGCTACTCGATCAGCGGCTCGACTGAAACGTCCAGCCATTTCGCCGCCGCTCCGCGATCCGTGAACAAGGCGACATTGAGGGGCGAGTAGTCGGTCAACAGGGCGTGCAATTTCGCATAATGCCGGGTCGCGGGACTGGTAACATAGAAGGCAGACTTCACTGCGGGTCTCGGGGCCGCGGAAAGACGCCGCCCGAGCGCGACCTCAAAAACAAACTGGAAATTCAGATCGACCGCATCCAGCGCAGACAGGTCGGAGAACCGGTTGATCGGTTGTTTGTTTTTCGCTTCGACCGCTTCGATAAACGCCGTAATCTCGTTGACGATCCCTTCATCTAGAATGCCGCGCGGTTTCCAGACCAGGAGCAACCACTCCTTCCGAAAGAGGACGTGAGGAGGAAGTTTCACCTCATAGTCTATTCTGAACAGGAGCTCCACAGGTAACGGCAAGAAGGGCAAGCAAAAGCATTGATTTCAATGCTTCCAAAACGGGTCCCCTTCCGCCTATTGGACCTTGGTCGTATGCAGAACGCCTGTTTTTTTACAGGAGGAAACAGAGTCAACGGAGGGAAACCAATTCGAAAAGCTCTGTTCCCTCCGTTAGCTCCTGTGGAGAATTTGAGGGTCTACTTCTTGACGGCCTTCCGGACGAGCTGGAGCAGGGCTTCGTCGTCGAACGGTTTCGAGAGGAAACCGAAGGCGCCCGCTTCCAGGGCGGTTTGGCGGACGGAGGGATCGTCCCGGCCGCTGATGAAGATGATTCGCGTTTCGGGCGAATCTTTCCGCAGGGCCGCCTGCACTTCCAAGCCGTTCATGTCCGGCATCCAGACGTCGAGAATGGCGACGCGGCAGGGACTATCGCCAATCGCGGAAAGGAAGGCCGCGGGGTCGCTGAACCTCTCGACATGGAAGCCGTCTGACTTCAATAAACGTTGGAGCGCTTTGAGCATCGAGAGATCGTCATCGAGCAGGCAAACGGAGGCCTGGTCGAACGTGCAAACTTTCGAGACCCGCTCTTCGGAAGGTTTCCAGGAATCAACTGCTGTCGGCATTAGAGTTAGAGCGGGCAAGGTGTAAGTATCGGGCTGCGAGGCGGAAAGGATATGGGACCTTAGTCTCATCCTTCTGAAATCTCCGTCCTCGGTATATGGCCTCCTGCCTTTGAATCGCAGCCCGGCGAACTTCCAGACGTCTTTATTTTAGGCAGCCCGCGATTCCGCTTCCGCCGACTCCGGGAGGGAAATGAGGAAAAGCGCCCCGCCATCCGCGCAGTTCTCTGCCGAGAGTTTCCCGCCGTGTGCTTCGACAATGCTCCGGGCAATGGCCAAACCCATCCCGGTGCCTTCCGCTTTGGTTGAAAAGAAAGGCTCGAAAAGTTGCTCGGCGATTCCGCCGGGAAAGCCGGGACCCGAATCACGAACCCTGACGACGATGTCTCCTTCCCCATTCCGGCCGCCATCAATGACCAGGCGCCGGGCATCGGGCCGATTCACCGACATCGCTTCGAAGGCGTTCATCGTGAGATTGAGAAGCACCTGGAGCAACTGAACGCGATCCGCTTTCACCCGCCCGGCATCCGCATCAATCTCATTGGCTATTCTTACATTCCGTTCCATGGCATCGGCGCGCACCATCTGGAGAAGATCGCGGACCACGTCGTTCACTTGGACGACAACATGCGAAGCCTCGCTCTTGCGCACCATGTTGCGGATGCCCTCGATCACTTCCCGCGCGCGGTGCCCGTCCGCCACAATGTCGGCCAGGAGATCCTTGATCTCCTTCAGGTCGATCTTGCCGGACGCGATCAAACGCTGGCCGGCACTGGCGTTCGTTACCATGGCCCCGACCGGATTGTTTACTTCATGGGCGAGCGAGGCCGCCAGTTCGCCCATCAAAGCGAGACGGCCGACCCGGGCGAGTTCCATCGCCTGGAGCTGATAATCGAGCTCGGCCTGTTTGCGCTCGCCGATGTCGATGCAGGAACCGATGTAGCCGAGGAAGGTGCCGTCGGCCTCGAAGCGGGGCGCGCCGGTATCGAGCAGCCAGCGGTATTCTCCATCCTTGCGACGCAAGCGATACTCGACCGTGAACGGTTCCCGTTTCCGAAAGGCCGTCCCGCAAACGTCGAGACAGTTCGGCAAGTCTTCGGGATGAACCCCTTTCAGCCATCCCTCTCCCAGTTCCTGGTCGATCGTCCGGCCAGTAAATTCCAGCCAGCCCTTGTTGAAGAAAACGCCTTCTTTCTCCGGGCCGGACATCCAGATCATGACCGGCGCGACGTCCGCGACCGTCCGGAAACGCGCCTCGCTCTCGCGCAACGCTTCCTCCGTCAGCTTGCCTGGGGTGATATCGCGAGTCACGCCGCGCATGAAAGCCGGCCGGCCTTTCGCGTCGAGCTCAACGGAGCCATATCCCGCCATCCATCGCGTCTCTCCAGTAGGAGTTACAATGCGATACTCGCGCTCATATTCGTCGCCGCCCGTCGACCCACGAATCGCCTTCTCGATGCGTGGCCGATCGTCGATATGAATCGCCTGCAAAAATCGCTCCAGATTGAGCGCTTCGGATTCGCCGAAGCCGAAGAGCGTCCTGCCCTTATCGCTTAACCAGAGTTCATCGCGCGCCACATTCCACGTCCAAAGGCCCAAGCGTCCAGCGTTGGCGGCCAGACTCATTCGGGTTTCGGTTTCGCGCAGAGCCCCCTCGCTGGCGTGAAGATCGCGCGCGGTCTGCGCGGCGCGGAGAATATCGTAACTGAGCTCGAAACCCATGGCCAGAATCACCCCCAGGAACGGAAAGCTGATCATGTAGGGCAGCTGGATCACATTGGGGTGGGTCAAGGCGCTTAGCCCTGCCGCCACGATGATGAAGAGCGTGATACTTCCGCCCACCACCACTGCTCGCCGACGCGCATCCACAGTCCCTCGACGCCACAAGGTCAGCGAAGCATCGATGACGTAAACAAGCATCAAGAGGGAACTCACCAAGCCCAATTGAGTCCACGAGCTGACCACGCCTTGCGGCATCGCAACTGTCTCTCCGAGGAAATCCAAGTGCCGCAACCCCGTGATCTCGCGGAAATTCAGGTTCGGCGGGACCGCAAAATTGACGATCAGCGTGGCGAGCCGCACTCCAGCTGCCGCGAGACCGAGCCAGGGCCGACCCGTCCCGAAATAGAAATTAATAAATCCGATAATCCCGACGTAGAGAAAGAAAACCGGGAGATGCGCCCATTGTTGGGCGAAGCCAATTTCTTTCGCCGTCGAGGAATGCATGATGGCAAGCTCTCCGCAGGCGATACCGGCCACGGCGAGGGCCGTGACAGCGAAGAACAAATTCTCCCAGGCCCTGGCCTTCAGACCGATGAGCAGATGCGGGAGCGCCATGGTCACACACGCCCCAAAGACCAATGCCCAAATGAAGGTGACCCAGCTCATGTCCGCGCAAAAACGAATGACGAGCCTGTCTTGCGCGAATACTCAAATCCCAATCTCCAATCCCCAGGCAAATTCACAATTACCAACGGAAAGAAAAATAAAAACATCGCAGCGGATCCGCGTTTTGAAGTTTTGTGATTTGGAACTTGTTTGGAAACTGGGATTTGGGTTTTGGTTTTTGAGGACGCATCTTCTCGCAGGCGCGCGATCATGAAGAGCTCGGAGCCCAGAGTCTATGCGGAAAACGAGCAGAAGAATGCTTAGGCTGCTTTCGACGCGCCTTTCTCTTCCGGAAGACACACCGTAAAGGAGGCGCCTCCGTCGTCGTTGTTCGCCGCCGAGAGAGTTCCGCCATGTGCTTCGACAATACTGCGGGCGATCGCCAGGCCCATTCCAGTGCCTTCGGCCTTGGTCGAAAAGAATGGCTCGAAGAGCTGTTCCGAAATCCCTCCTGGAAAACCCGGACCGTAATCGCGCACCTTCAGGCACACGCCTCCACCCAGGCCGCCGCCCGCGCTGATCACCACTCGCCGTGCGTCGGCTCCAATGACGCTGAGCGCTTCAAAGGCATTCATCGTGAGATTCAGCATCACTTGGAGTAATTGCACGCGATCGCCCGTGACCGGACCCACCTTTTCGTCGATCTCAGTGATCACCGTGATCTTTCTGGCCAGCGCATCGGCCCGCACAATCCGGATCAGATCCCGGATGACATCTTTCATGTCGATGAGCGAATGAGTTGCTTCGGTTTTGCGCACCATGTTGCGAATTCCCTGGATGACTTCGCGGGCCCTGTGGCCATCCGTCACGATATCGGTGAGCAGTTCGCGAAGCTCGTCGGTTGCGAGATGCCCATGCGCCAGCAGCCGTTGCCCGGCACTGGCATTCGCCACCATCGCTCCCAGGGGATTATTCACTTCATGGGCGAGGGATGCCGCCAGCTCGCCCATGAGGGCGACCCGTCCCACTCGCGCCAGCTCCGTGCTTTGGAGCTGGTGATCGAGCTCCGCCTGGCGCCTTTGCGTGATATCGAGGCACGACCCGATGTAACCAAGAAATACGCCCGCTTCGAAACGCGGCGTCCCCGTGTCGAGCAGCCACCGGTATTCCCCATCCTGACGTCGCAGGCGGTATTCCGCTTCAAATGGCCGTTTCCCGGCGAAAGCATTTTCGCGAATCGTTTCATAATGGTCGCGATCTTCCGGGTGCAACCCCTCAGCCCATCCATCGCCAGATTCCTGTTCCATCGTGCGCCCGGTAAACTCGAGCCAGCCCTTATTGCAGAACGTGCGGTGCCTGCCAGGATCCGACACCCAGATCAGAACCGGCGCCGTGTCCGCAACATTGCGAAATCGCACTTCACTTTCCCGCAGAGCGGACTGCGACCGCCTTTCCTCTTCGATAAGGATCGCCAGAAACAGAACAGGGATCGCTGTCATCAGAAGAAACGTTTGGAGGGCGAGCGCGTTTTCCGCCGGGCTTTGCATCAGGAAAGGGCCACGGCCGTGCATGGTTCCCCAAATCGCCTGGAAGGTAATGATCAGGATGGAAGCGCTCGCTCCCCCAAGTCCAAAGCGGAGCGACGCCCAGACGAGAAAAGGAATGGGCGCATACAAAAGAACCGGCGAAGTTTCCGGCCCGGCGGGCAACTTCCCAAAGGCAAAGCCCCCAATCGCCAGAAGGCTGATTCCAAGAAGCGTCGCTTCAACCAGCCGCGCGGGGACGATCTTTCGGCGGAGACTGGCGAGATGGTGGCCCCCGAGAAGGATGGCCGGCAACAGGACGATTGCGGTGACGGCATTGGAAATTCCCAGGTTCCGCCATTCGATCCAGTAATAAGTTCCAAAGTGATTTGAGATGGTGAAGGCGGCGCCCCAAAAAGCGGTTCCAAAAGGGACGACCACTACCGCAATCAGAACGAAGACGATCGCGTCCCGCAGCGTAATGGCATTCAGCGGAGACTTGATGAAGATGCGAATCAGCGCCGCGGTGGCGACATTCTGAACAGCATCGAAAGCTTCACAATGCAATGCATACAAGGGCGGCCATTGCGCCTGCTGGGTGGCGAGAAAATGCGCCCCCGCGGCCGCCAGGGTGTAGGCCCACCAATGCCGGGTCGGGACAAGAAGGAGAATGGCAACCAGGACCGCGTGCGGTGGGAAAAACAGGGAAACTTTGCTGTTCGGAAAACAGAGGGCCCAGGCGATCTGCGTCGCCAACCAGTAACAGGCTCCGCCGAGGAGCACCCAACCCGCCGTGCGGGCAAACGCGGCGATTCGTTTCCCCTCGCTTCCCGTCATCTGGGTTTCGCCGTTCATCTATGCGGAAAAGCCATCAAAGCACCGCCTGTTCGGATCATGCCGCTTTGGACGCGCCTTTCGCTTCCGGCAGACACACGGTAAAGCAGGCGCCCCCGCTGTCGACGTTCTCCGCCGAGAGAGTTCCGCCATGCGCTTCGATGATGCTGCGGGCGATGGCCAGGCCCATCCCCGTTCCTTCGGCCTTGGTCGAAAAGAATGGCTCGAAGAGTTGTTCCGAAATCCCACCCGGAAAACCCGGACCGCGGTCGCGCACCTTCAGGCAGACCGCCCCTCCCGCGTCACTCTGGGCACTGATCACCACTCGACGTGCGTCGGGCCGAAGGACACCCAGCGCTTCAAAGGCATTCATCGTGAGATTCAACATCACCTGGAGCAACTGCACGCGATCCCCCATCACCGGGCCGACGTTTTGGTCGACCTCGGTGGTCACCGTAATCTTCCGGGCCAGCGCATCGGCGCGCACGATCCGGATCAGATCGCGGATGAGATCCTTCACGTCGACGAGCGAATGAGTCGCTTCGGTTTTGCGCACCATGTTGCGAATTCCCTGGATGACCTCGCGGGCCCGGTGGCCATCCGTCACGATATCCGTCAGCAACTCGCGAAGGTCGTCGCTTGCGAGATGCCCGCGCGCCAGCAACCGCTGCCCGGCGCTGGCATTCGCCACCATCGCTCCCAGCGGATTGTTCACCTCATGGGCGAGGGAGGCGGCCAGCTCGCCCATCAACGCGACCCGTCCCACTCGCGCCAGCTCCGTGCTTTGGAGCTGGTGGTCGAGCTCCGCCTGGCGTCTTTGCGTAATATCGAGGCACGACCCGATGTAACCAAGAAATACGCCCGCCTCGAAACGTGGCGTCCCCGTATCGAGAACCCAGCGGTACTCACCGTCCTTGCGGCGCAGGCGAAACTCGATCGTGAACGGTTCTCGCTTCTCAAAGGCAGTGCCGCAGACCTCGAGGCAGTGCGCCAGGTCGTCGGCGTGAATTCCTTCAAGCCATCCCTCGCCCAATTCCTGGCCCATGGTCCGACCCGTGAATTCCAGCCAGCCTTTGCTGAAGAAAACGCCCTCCTTCTTCGAGCCCGACATCCAGATCAGAACCGGCGCGGTATCCGCGACATTCCGGAAGCGTTGCTCGCTTTCGGTTAAGGACCGCTCCGCGCGGTGGCGTTTCACGAGATTAGCAACCAAACCGGCAATTAGCAGTCCTTGCAGAAGGACAACTGAGATGCCACCCAAAATCCATGCCCGGTAACGCTCCCAGACTGTTGGCTCGTGGAATAAGACCGTACTGCCTGGTGGCAGCAGTTTCTCATTAATCTTCCAGCGGTGGAGCTCGCGCCAGTCGTAACGCGGCGGCAACGGGTCGAGGTGGACGGGAGGAAAACTCGACGCTGGTTCTCCATGCAAGATGCGAATCGCAATGTCCGCGGCTTCCTTTCCGATTAGATCGGTCTGGTAAAGACGCCCACCGACGATGCCCATACCCATTTGCTGACTAAAGACGCCGTTGATAGGAGCGGTCGCGACGTCGTGAAGACGTGGCAGTCCCTCGTCGGCATCGTGGGTTACGCCCGATGCATCACGCCGCAACAGAAGATAAAAAATGTAGGAATCCGACGGCAGTCTGGCGACGCGTGCCAGCATTTGGGCAAAGGAAAGATCGTTGTAGTAGGTGAACTTTATTCGGCCCGTGTAGGGCTCAGCTGCCTTCTGAAAAGCCTCCTGCCAGGTATGTTCAAGCGGCGTCGTCCCCACTACCACCTCGATATTTTTTGTCGCGGGGGCAATTTGCAGCATATCCTCGATCCAGCCGGGAATATCAAAAACCTGTCCGATGTAGACCGCGTTCTTTTCCAGCGCCCCCGGCGGTAGTAAGCGGCGATCCGCCGAAGTATAAAGGACGGGCGTTTCCGAAAAAATCCGGTCGCGATAGGTGGCAACGAAGACAGCCGCGGGCGCTCCCAGCGTCACGACCAGGTCGGGTCGCCATTTGGCCTGCCGCTTTTGCAAATATTCGACGATCGCCTCCTGCATATCGCGATCGGCATAGCGCGCTATGTCGAGCGAGAGCTGGTCGAGATCGACGCTCCCGCCCAACTTTGCCGCCAGCTCGGTCTCAAAGGCGATAGAGATGGCCGTGGACGGCGGTGCGGCACTGCCAAATGAATGGATGAGGAGAACGCGCTTGGGCTCCGCCCCCGAGGCGTTGCTCATGAA
>JBAPMH010000287.1:0-3143 GCA_049278515.1 Chthoniobacterales bacterium | reverse complement strand
GAGCCGCCCAGCGAAGCGGCTACAGCAACTCGTTAAACGCGCGCCCTAGATTCGTCAGCACATCGCGAGGCAGCAATGACTCTTCGGTTTCGCCTCTCTCGAAAACCGCAATCTCGGCGGAGCGTCCGCAGGCCCAAGCCCCCACCCGCGCGGCATCGTAAAGCGCCAGCCGTTGCCCGATTAAACCGGCACAAACCCCGGTCAGGACATCGCCCATCCCACCCGTGGCCATGCCCGGATTCCCCGTCGAGTTGTAACTGAGCGGCTTCCCGCGTTCGCAGACAATCGTCCTGGCGCCCTTGAACAACAGCGTCACGGGAAACAGATCTGTAAAATTCCTGGCGGTACCGGCGCGTGACATCTTTCCCGGATCAACCAGCCGTTTCATCTCGCCGGGGTGCGGCGTGAGGAGGCGCGGACCGGCACATCGCTTCAGGACCTCGACGTCGTCCGACAGGATGTTCAGGCCATCGGCATCGACCACCATCGGGGCCGGCGCGCGCTCGATGAGCCGCAGGACATCTTTCGCCTGCGATTTGCCCAGCCCTGGGCCAACCGCCCAGACGTCGATCTTTTCCTCCAACAAATCCCGGTAGGAGCGGACGGCTTTGACCATCGCTTCGGCCGGCGCGGCGGCGGCCACGATCGGATAAATTTCTTTCGGAACAAAAACCTCAACCAGCCCCGCGCCGGCGCGCAAAGCACCCTCGGCCGTGAGGAGAGCAGCGCCGATGAATCCCGGCGACCCGGCGACGACACCGATCCGCCCGAATTCATTCTTGTAGGCGCTGAATTTTCGTCTCGGCAGGAGCGTCCGAAGCGAATGGTCGCAGGCCAGAAGATCGTTCGCCGGAACCTGGGGCGTCACCAGGTCGGCCAGCGGAACAACGCCAATGCGCCCCACGAGATCGATGACCCGGTCCGCCACCAGACCGTGTTTCGCAAATCCGATCGTGCTGGTGAAGTCGGCCACCACACAATCCGGATCGCTGTCGCCGTTATCGCCATCGAGGCCGGTCGGCAAGTCGACCGCGAAGACATACATCTTTTCTTCGCGCCGAAGGCGATTGATTTCCTGCGCAGCTGTCCGGACGGGTTCGCGGAGCAGATGCTTTGCGCCGAGCCCGAGCAGGCCATCGAGAATGATCGAAATGCACCCGGGCGTACAGTCGCCCCGAAAGCTTTCGGGGCTTCCACATTCCTCGAGCTTCTTGCGGGTCAGCTCGGCGCAATCTGCCTCTGGAAAAACGAGCCGCAGATCAATTTCCCATCCGGCCTCCTTGAGAAATTTGGCCGCCACGAGCGCATCACCGCCATTGTGGCCTTTCCCGACGAAGACAATTGCTCTGCCTGGCTCAGGGAAAAATTGCCGGACCATCCGGGCGACACCCGCGCCGGCGCGATCCATCAACGCTTCTACTTCCACGCCGCCGGCGAATGCCGCTTCTTCCGCTGCCCGCATGGCCGCGGCACTTACAATCGGCGACTCCAATCAATCCTCCGATTTCTTTTTCTTCTTCTTTTTCTTTGGCTGATCGCTCTCGCTGCTTTTCTTCGACTTCTTGCTCTTATGCGATTTCGACGACTTCGACCGCTTCCCGGAGGATCGTTCGACAGGCACCTGCACAAAGTCGTTGCCGAGGGAGAGACTTCTCAGGCTGGCCGTCAGGGGCTTGGAAGATGACGCGGGTTGCCGGTTAATACCGCGCGCAATTTGCTCAGCCAGGCTTTGGCGGTATTCGGGGCTTAACGCGAGCCGCCCCTCCGTGGGATTCGTCAGGAATCCGCACTCAACTAAAACCGAGGGAATCGCGGTTCGCCGCAAGACGTAAAAACCGCGCCGGCGGATCCCGCGATTCTCGGAGGGAGAAATGGAAACCACGTTGCGATGAATGCTGGCCGCAAGCCCGGCGCTGTCGGCTCGATAATAATATGTCTCGATTCCGTTTGCTCCCACCCGCGACGCGCAATTGAAATGAATCGAGACAAAGCTCGCTCCGCGGTAGTTGTTCGCGATCGCGCATCGCGTTCCCAACGGGATGAAAACGTCGCTGTCCCGGGTCATGACGACGCGATACCCCTGAGCCTGCAGAATCCGCTTCAAGCGCTGGGCAACATCGAGCGCTTTGTCTTTCTCACTGATCCGCTGGCCCGGAACGCCGCCACGGTCGAAGCCGCCGTGGCCGGCATCGATAACAATGGTCCTTTGTCCGTATCCGAAAGAGGCCAGCGCGAGGAAGAGCGCGCACCCGGCGCTGTAGATCCAGCCCCGTGTCGCCGAGCGGGGCCAACGCTCCGACGCAGCAAGGGGACTCCAGGAAAAATGAAATCGGTTCATCAATGAGAATTAACGGTGCGTCTAATCGTCGGCCCCGGGTGCCGGAGGACGGTCAGACGATTTCGGCGCGGGACCGCGTTTCGATTCCGCCACAGGAACATAGAGCATTCCGCCACGCACGGCGATAACTCCATCCGGCCTGTGCCGCAAACGCGGACGCGATTTTGTTTCGAGAAAAGTAGAGTGCTTCAGGAGTTCCCCATTCAATCCAATGTGAGAATAAGTCCAGCTGCGGGGGGCAGTGCAATGAAGAACATGGAGCTGGTTGGCCCGGTCGATCTCGGCTTGGGGCTCGTCGTTCGAAATGGCCCGGCCTAACGAGTAAGTTGTATAAACCACCCCGCGGTCCTTGTTTTCCACGCGCACGTAAAGCGAGGTGTGGTCCGGAAAACGATTTGAGAGAAGCGAGTAGGTCCGCACCTCACCGGCCGCGCCCTCCGGAATTCCCACGGTCTTTTGCCAGATCGGACGCGCATCGGTTACCTGAAAAACCTTGCTCGTGGAATAGAAAAATTTGTTGAGATCAGGGAAGAAAACGTTCGCCCGGACATGGTAGGAACCGAAATCGTGCACCGGGAAAAGAGGAGTCAGGTTGATCTTTCGCGTGACCGTCTTGCCGGCTTCGATGTGAAGGGCGGGCTCCGGCGCAGACTGGCTGAGAGGCGCCAGGAGACGCCCTTCGCCCGAATTGATCTCGAAGCCAAACCAGTGGTGGCCGTCCTCGTCCCGGAGGTCGATGTCCCGCCCTGAAGAATTCGCGATCTTGACCGTGGCGAGGACCGGCTCATGGGCGATGTATTGCAGC
>JBAPMH010000286.1:0-9284 GCA_049278515.1 Chthoniobacterales bacterium | reverse complement strand
TCAAATCCTCACAATCACTTCGCCCCGGAAAACACCCCACCCCTTTCGCTCGATTTCTCCCTCCAGAAAACCCACAGAAATAAACCCTGGAAAGAACCTCAAAATGAAAATGACACCTGTAATTCTCCGCTCAATCGGCGCCCTCCTGGCGCTGCTCGCGTTTACCCTGGTCCCGACTCCCGTCCAGGGAGATCTTTGCAACCCGGCTCATGATCCATGGTGTGAACTCTATTACGGCAACCCGATGACCGTTGAGCTGGAAACGGATTGTCCCGTCGCTGCGACCATCTTTTATACCATAACCTTTAACGTGGCGAACAACACCGCTCCTACCCACGATTCGAACGGCAACCCCGGTACAAACACCCATGCGGTTCCCAATGGTACCCACGTTCCAATCGGAACTGGCAGCACCCATATCCGGATGATTGCCTGGAAACCAGGCATGTCGGACTCAAACGAAGTGCTTTGCGACCAGACCCCCTGACGACGGGCGGCCTGGGGGCCGTTCCTCGCCAGATTTGCTTTCAGACCCGTCGACCGCCCCAGGCGGCGGGTCCGCGATGGATATTGGAGATTTGAGATTTACCTGGGATTTGGGTTTTGGGATTTTCCGCATCATTTGATGCGGTCCCCCAACTCGCCGCGCTCGAGGCAGCCTCGGAAATAGTCGATCGTCTTCACGATTCCTTCCTCGAAATTCACCTTCGGCTCCCAACCCAGGACTTTCCGCGCCCGGGTGATGTCGGGCTGGCGGACTTTCGGGTCATCCACCGGGAGCGGCTTATTTTCGATTTGCGATTTCGTGCCCGTGATCCGGATGATCTCTTCCGCGAACTGCTTGATCGTCATCTCCCGCGGGTTGCCGATGTTCACCGGCTCGTGGAAATCGCTCATCGCCAGCCGGAAAATGCCGTCGATCAAATCCGACACGTAACAGAACGAGCGGGTCTGGGAGCCGTCGCCGAAAATCGTCAGTGGCGTCCCGCTGAGCGCCTGGCCGATGAACGCCGGGACCACCCGTCCGTCGCGCAATCGCATCCGGGGCCCGTAGGTGTTGAAGATACGGACGATCTTGGTGTCCATCCCGTGATAGCGGTGATACGCCATCGTCATCGCTTCGGCGAACCGCTTCGCTTCGTCGTAAACCCCGCGCGGGCCGATCGGGTTCACGTTCCCCCAGTAATCTTCCGTCTGCGGATGGACCAGCGGATCGCCGTAGCATTCCGAGGTGGAAGCCAGGATGAACGTCGCCTTTTTCGCCTTGGCGAGGCCGAGCGTGTTATGGGTGCCGAGGGCGCCGACCTTCAGCGTCGGGATCGGCAGCTCCAGGTAATCGATCGGGCTGGCCGGCGACGCGAAATGGAAAACGTAATCGACCTCTTCCTCGACCAGGATATAGCTCGAGACGTTGTGCTTGATGAACCGGAAATTCTCGTTCCCGGCCAGGTGCGCGATATTCTTCGGGTTCCCCGTAATGAGGTTATCGATCGCGATGACCCGGTGTCCCTCCCCCAGGAGCCGGTCCGTGAGATGCGACCCGAGAAACCCCGCCCCACCTGTTACGACTGAAACTTCTTGCGCCATTATCCCGTCATTCCTAATTCGGACGGCAAACCTTTGCGAGCGATTTTGCTGTCCTTGTTCAACCGTTGCAGCTTGTATGCTTTGCCAACCCCGTGACGGCTCGTGCAAGCAGTTGCGCTCCCACCCGTTTGGATAAACCGCCCCGCTTCACCGTCACTATTGCATAATCACGCAGTGATCAGAAAGCCAAGTCATGCCAAGATGCGCCAATAACGGAGTCAATCGAGGAATCCGAGTCGATTTCCTTCGCTGAGTTTCTAGAATCACACCCGCCAAATCAGCTCAAGCGAATAACCAAGGTTTGGACCAATTCCGCGGATGGTCGGCTGATCATAACGCCCGAAATACAGCTTCATTGCTCAAACGAAACCTGTAACGGGACAAGATTCTTTCGTTGCATTTCCAATCCGCCCCAAATTCGAGAAGGCGCCTTCGTTAATTCATTTCTTACCTACCGATGCTGGAACTGCCAGAAAACACTAAAAGTGTTCTCGGTCTCGGTTAAGATGGATAAGCATCCGACCGAGCACCTCGAAACCGGCGAAGCGACAAAATTTGGCGAAGCTCCGCCGTTTGGTCCACCAACGTCCGCCCGACTTATCACCTTAATTGGCCCTGACAGAGATGCCTTTCTGAAGGGCCGCAGATGCGAAAACCAGGGATTAGGAATCGGCGCGTTTGTTTATTATCGGCGAGTCGTTGAAAGCCAAAAGGCCCGAATCCTAGCAGAAATTATCAAGGTCGCCGAACGCGTTGGAGCAAAAGCGGAAATAATCCGTGTTTTGAAAGAGGCAGCGGAGGAAACGCAGTTTTCGAAAGCAATGAATATGGCAAAACCTGCCATACCCGAAAGCTTACTCGTCAATGGGCACAACCCCCTCGGATTGCTTCACACCGCCCTCAGTGAAGGAGTTCACACCCTAAGCGATGAAGTCTGCCTCGCGATCGCGGGGAGCATTCGAATCGTCTTGGAGGAGCTATCCGAACGATTAGGTCAGGCCCTGAAAGACGAACTCGAACTTAAGCAGGCGCTCGATACACTCATCAATCGACAAAAGCTTACGAAGGTCGATACAACCGATCAAAAAGAGCAAGAAGGGACACTCGGCCAACCTTCGTCGTGAAAAAGCTGTCGGTTCTCTTATTCGCTTTGGTCCTGTTCGCACTGCTTGTGGTTGTTTCGTTCAAAGCCTGGAGGTGGATTAAGATCGATGCCTGCCTTGATCGCGGAGGTAGTTGGAACTACCAGCAAAACGTCTGCGAGGGGGGCAAACCATGACTCGGGCGGAGGCGTTCCCAAGTGCAACTTGGGAACGAGGAGGAGCTCGTCGAGTTCGGCATCCAGGATTTGGACGGACACGATATCGGCTTTGGACAGGTCATGCGCGATGCAACCAAGACCGAGCCGGTCGAAGCCGTTTCGACGGGCTCAAGACCTTGACGTTTCACATGATTTCAAAACGTCCGTTTGCAGATTAATCTCGCCAGCGATCGCTATTCTTGCTCTCGTTAGGCGCTTGCCCCGTCTCCAATGAAAACGAGCACCAAACATGCGCTCTGGTGGTCTGTCGCGTCAGCTGTTATCGGGCTTGTCACTCCGGGTCTCGTTCTTCTCTGGCTTGAGGTGGCCGTAGGTGGGACCGGTCCGCTCGCGGCGATGGCCGACATTCTGAGTCGCCAGGTGTCCCTGGACGGTGGCGATTCCCTGCTTCTGCTCAATCTGGTCGGGCTTATTCCATTCGCTCCGCTGGCGGGTGCTTGCTTCCTGTTTGCTCTTCGGCTCACTCCGGCCCGTCTTGCCTGCGTGGCAATCGGCGGTTTACTTGGCATCCTCGGGCTGATGGTTCCCTTCCACTATGCGGTCTGGTATCCGACTTACGCGCATGAACACCAGTCCTCCACGGCAGTCCTCGCCTTTCTTGTCATTCCGTTCTTCTGCCTCCCTACTCTCCTCATCGGCCTTCTTGTCGGCTGGCTTGTCTCGCTTCTCCCCTACTTTCGGCATGCAACCAAGGTCACGTAGGCACGCGATGCCGCGAACCGCCGATTTTGCGTTTCGTTAGGCGCTCGGACCTGGCGCAAATTTGATGGAACTCGTCTGGCCTGCCGCGGAGTACCTGCCGGGTTACATCCGAGCGCTCGAGCAGGGCTGGTCGCCGGACAGCCTCCGCCCGGCAACCGGTCAGGACGAGCTGGCGCAAATCGCCCGGGACCCGTCGGATTTCCTCAGCGGACAGGTGGACCGGGAGGGACGGGGTCCACCCATCGTGGCTCCGGATGGATCCACGGTGCCGCGGCTGCCCAGCTTCAAACGATGGCTTTGGGATGGCGAATTCTGCGGCGTGATCGGACTCCGTTGGCAGCCGGGCACTGCCGAGTTGCCGCCGACCTGCCTCGGGCATGTCGGTTACTCATTCGTCCCCTGGAAGCAGCGGCGCGGGTATGCCACCCGCGCGCTGGCCCTCTTTCTTCCCGAGGCGAAACGCGAGGGATTACCGTACGTGGAGGTGACTACGGACGTTACGAATGTGGCGTCCCGGCGGGTGATCGAGGCGAATGGTGGAGTGCTCGTGGAGAAGTTCGACAAACCGGCGAGCCACGGAGGCGCGCCGTCGCTTCGTTTCCGGATCAGCCTCGATAATTGAAACACCCGGAACGACTATCGAGCGACGGAACGCTCGATCCACCGGGGGCCTCCGCTCGTCTAATCCCGGACGGCGGCCCGCAACGCAGCCCAAAGGGGCGAGGCCGGGCTTTCAAAGCGCCGTGGCTACAGAGCCAAGCTGCCGTGTCCTTGTTCGATAGGTCGTATTCGGCCCATCCTCGCCGTCACATCCAGGCTTTCGCCTTGCCAGGCGAAGAGTGCCGGCATACACCCATCCGGATATGTTTCCGGTCGCGTCTCCAGGGCCCCTCCCCAGCAGAACCCGACATGGACGTCTTAATGACGCCTTTTGTTTACGTCTTTATGACGTCTAATTCTCGTTAGACGCTTCTCCCCATCCATGTAAACGATGCCTCTCGACACCGCTGAAGATTACGAACGTCTTGGTGCGCACCTCACTGAGATTGATCCCGTTTTGATCGCATTTGCCGAGACTCACGGCTACACCCTGTACCGCAAGGGACGTTACCCGAACCGACACATCACACACGAAGGTCCCGTCATTCGTTCCATTCAGATCTCAATGGGTCTTACCCCGGACGGCGGCACGCGTTTCGAAGATTTCTTTCCCGCGATTCCATACGACATTTTCGGTGCGGCGTGGATCGACGATCACGCTTCGCACACTCGCTGGAGTAGTCCGAGTATTCAGACTTGGGCAATCCCGTTTTCGACGCTTGTCCACACACTTTCACTTCACCTCAATCATTTTCATGATTACCTTTCCGGTTTCACTGAGAGTCGCATCATGGCCTGCGCTATCGTTTCACCACTCGGCTTTTTGCCCCCCGATTTGAATCTATGGCAAGCGTCGCAATTTCCCCGCTCCTAACCGGTCACTGGAGCGAACCGCTGGCCGCTATGATGAGTCGCCCTGATTTTATGACAGACTCTCCAATGTCTACCACGCTCGCTCCCGCCAGCGGCCGCTCAGCTCATTCTCATTAAAATGGTGACACCACTCGCGTTGCTGATTGCGATTATTGTTTTCTGTGTCGTCGTCAGCGCTTTGATGATTCTTGTCATGCTTCTCGCGTCGCCTACGCCCGCGTGGTATCGCCGTCTCAACTTTGGCTCGGTCGTGTTTGGTCTCTTCATGGTCGCATTCGGGATTTTTCAGATCAGCATTGCGCGAAAAGGAGAACAAACCCATCGGGTGAGCTATTATCGCGGAGCTCCTGTCACGCCGTCACAAAGTTATGCTGCCGGGATTGGCTTAATAAGCCTCGGCGCTATCGCGGCGGTCAGCGCGTTGCTTCACCGCCAAACCATGCCGAACGATTCGTGAACGCATCCATCAAACCGATCAGCGGAGCTAACCGGCAGCGGCGGTGCGCTGACCAAGATACTTTCATCTCGAGCCACCCTCGCTCGGGTAGCAGCAGCCCACTTCATTCTCGTTCGGCCCATGCGGTCCCGCCGTGAAATCCCTGGTATCCCTGCTTCTGCTCAAGGTGTATTCGTCGCCAATACTCGCCGGCGACCTACGTTATCCGGGTTGTGTTTGATACTGCTTCGCAAGATCGACAGCGCATCCCGCTTTGGCTGCAATTGCCCATCTTTGCTGTCATCGGTTGCGGATTGGTCATTCTGGCGGCGGTTATCTTCATCCATTTTCAGCAGCATTCGCTAATTTATCATCCGCGTCCCTACGGCCGCATTTACGCGCACGTCTTGCCGCAAAATGGCGCTGAAATCGAATACACGCTGCCTTTCGGCGCCCAGACCGCGTTCTATATATCGCCGCTTAACGAGCCACCGCAGCGAGTTTGGGTTGCTTTCTGTGGCAACGGTTCGCTCGCGCTGGACTGGACAGGGCTCCTGCCTGGTTATCCGCCGAACGGAGATGCGTTCCTGTTGATCGACTATCCGGGCTACGGAAAAAATTCGGGCTATGCCACGATCGATAGCACGCGCGCCACCGCTGAGGGCGCGGTGCGCGCGCTCGCCGAGCGATTGCATGTCGAACAAGAACAGATCACGCTCTGCGCCATCGGCCATTCGCTGGGCGCAGCAGCGGCGCTCGACTTCGCCGCTCACCATCGCGTGCAACGCGTCGTCGTGGTCGCGCCGTTTACCAGTTTGCGCGATGAAGCCGCCACCCTCGTCGGTCAATACCTTGCCCGTTTGCTCGTTGAGAACTACGACAATCGTGAAAACCTCCGCGTGCTCTTCGAGCGCAATCCGAAGGTGCGCGTCGACATTTTTCACGGAACAGAGGACAGTGATATTCCAGTGCGAATGGGACGCGCTCTCGCAAGGGAATTCCCTGCGATCGGCTATCACGAAATTCGTCACGCCAATCACATGACCGTGATGGAGAATGCGCGCGACCAAATCATCGCCGCCATGACGGAACAGTGAAGGCAAACGGAGCAGGAGAAAGAGTCATCAAGATGTCTTTCGTCCCGGCTGGGACTTCGCTTTTCGGTGGCCCCAGTATTCCCAGCGCTGAAGCGCTGGGCTATTTTCGCACGAAAACCAGCTTCTCGGCATCATGCGACGCGACCCTTTTGATAATAGCCCAGTGCTTTAGCGCTGGGTTCATGGGTGGCTGATTTTGCCGAAGTCCCATCGGAACGAAAGAACGTGGCTCCCGAAGCATTCCGTCAATTCCGGTTGCTCCTGCCCGAAGGAATATCTAAAACGGGGACGACGCCATGCCTCGCGACGTTTTCATTTCCCACTCGGCCCAGGACAAGAAAGTGGCGGAGACGATTTGCGGGGCGCTGGAACAGCAGGAGATCCGGTGCTGGGTGGCGCCGCGCGATGTGCGGCCGGGAAAATCGTTTCCGGGCGAGATCACCCGGGCGATCCAGCAGAGCAAGGTGATGCTCCTGATTTTCTCGCGCCATTCGAACAGCTCGGAACAGGTGCTCCGGGAAGTCCAACTCGCGGTGGATTGCCGGGTGCCGATCGTCCGGCTGCGCCTGGAGGATATTCCGCTGAGCGACGATCTCCGCTACTACCTGAGCACGCCGCATTGGCTCGATGCGCTGACGCATCCGCTCTCCAAGCATATGCCGCCGTTGATCGCGGCGGTAAAAGAATTGCTCGGCCCGGAGCCGGAACCGGAAGTGATGGCGGCGGGGTCCGCTTCCCGGTCGCCGGCAACGGCCAGCGCGTCCAGTGCTCGCCCGGCCGAATCAACATCCTCGGCGCCACGGAAAACGTCGATGATCGTCTGGGCAATCGTCGTGCTCGCGGTGCTCGGGTTCACGACGTGGTCGCGCCTGTCCAAGAAGTCAGAGTCGAGATCGGCGCCCGTTCCCCCCGCGCAGGGCACTCCGGAAATCACGACCACCCCAGTCGCCACTGCGACGCCGCTCCTGGTGGCTCAGGTTTCCCCCACCCCAACCGCGGTGGCGACAATCATTCCGTCGCCCAGCGCGGTTGCGACAACCCCGACGCCCACCGCGAAGCCTTCGCCAAGCCCGACCGAGCCGAATACGAAAGGGCCCTCGCCCCGGAACAATCGCTCCTGGCAGGCGTGGATCGACGATTTCGTCCACAATTTTATTGCCAGCAACGAAACGAACGACGTCGATCTCGCGATGTCGTTTTACGGCCCGACCGTCGACCTGTTCGAGGAAGGCCGGAAATCGTCCGATGCCATCCGGCGCGACATTGAATCGTACAACGCGCGCTGGCCTTCGCGCCGCAACACGATCCGGGGCGACGTTCATCTCGGCGAGAAAGCAGCGAACCACTCGTACACAGCCAGCTTCGAACACGACTACTACGTAGAGAATGCGAGTCGCGGCGAGTGGATCAACGGCGCGGTGTCGGTGGACCTGCAGATCACGGTCGAAGGGGGAGGCGCGCCGAGAATTCTTTCGATGAAGCAAAAGACGCTCCGAAAGGAGAAAGGGACGATGCAGCCGAGATAGCGGCGAGCAGAGGGAGCGATGCTCGACCGGGCCAGGCAATTAATTAGCGAGCTGCGTCTGGACCCTCATCCGGAAGGCGGACATTTTCGGGAAATATTCCGGTCGCCGCATGAGGTGAAACCGTTGGATGGGAGATCGGCGCGGGCAGCGTTGACGACGATTTATTTTTTGCTCCGGAAAGGCCAGCACAGCCGCTGGCACCGGGTCGCTTCGGACGAGGCCTGGCATTTTTATGAAGGCGATCCGCTGCTGATCTACTGGATTGATGCCCAGAACGGCGTGCACGAAGAGGTGCTCGGAACCCGTCCGGAAAACAGCCGGCCTGTTTGTGTGGTCCCCGCAGGATGCTGGCAGGCGGCCAGGCCGCGAGGCGAATACAGCCTCGTGGGCTGCACCGTCGCGCCCGGATTCGATTACCAGGATTTCGAGATGATCTCTCCGGAGTCCGAAGCCCTGGCCCGAATCGCGGCGCTCAACCCAATGTTTCACGAGCTCGGGTAGCGGGTCAGACTTAAGCGTCGCTCCCCCCCGCGCTTTCAGCTATTCGTGCGCTCATGGACAAGCGGTTCTTCTCCGAACGATTCCCGCGTTCGTCGGCTTACAATCCGGACTGGATTGTGGCCGGCCTCAGCAGCGGGGCGAACTCGCTTCGACTTACGGAGTGGCTCGCCGAAAAACTCGAGTTCCGGGCGGGGATGCGAGTCCTGGACCTCGGATGCGGCCGGGCGGCATCGTCCATTTTCTTAAACCGCGAATTCGGAGTGCAGGTTTGGGGGACCGATCTGTGGTTCGATGCTTCGGAGAATCTCAGGCGGATCCGGGATGCCGGCGCGGAGAACGGCGTTTTCCCCATTCACGCCGAGGCACGGTCGCTTCCCTTTGCGACCGAGTTCTTCGACGCGGTCGTCTCGATCGATTCGTTCGTCTATTACGGAACGGACGATCATTATCTGAATTACCTGGCCCGCTTTCTAAAACCGGGCGGCGCGATCGGCATCGCCGGGTCCGGATTGATGCAGGAGATCGAGGGCGACGTGCCCGAGCATCTGCGCCAATGGTGGGAGCCAGGCGTCTGGTCCCTGCACTCGGCCGCATGGTGGAAGCGGCACTGGGAGAAAACGGGTATCGTGACGGTGGAAATT
>JBAPMH010000285.1:0-4615 GCA_049278515.1 Chthoniobacterales bacterium | reverse complement strand
AATTAAAACACGTAACCAGGCGGTTAGATGGCGTTTTCATTGCAGGTACATGAGAAAAGAGCCAATCATTACGATTGCTATCGCAGCGAGGCGCGGACCGGTGAGCGATTTATGAACGGGCGTTGCTGTCGTTGACAACCTCGGGTGGAGGCGCGCGAAGCCGGGTGCGATCTTTTCAATGAAAAGATATATAAACGGGGCCAACGCCATAATGGGCTCGACCGACGATAAGTCCGCATTGCGAAGTGCTGTCAGATAAATCACTGCGGCAGAGGTTTGAAGAACTCGAGCGAACAGGAATAGCCGTGCGTCGTGCGCGTCAAAAAAACCGCTTTTGTTTACGGGGCGCTGTGACGCGAGAATCAGGAGGAACGCGGCTTGAAAGCCCTTCAGGTAAAAATACGCCGTCCAAATCTGCGCTCCGGCATTGAGTAAATATTTATACAAGACCGTCACTGTCGACATAGAAATGGCAAAGATGAGAACCAGGAGAACCGCACGATTGTTTGTAAGCAGTGCGGCGATGGAACGTTTCGGTTGATCGAGGGTGACAAGAGCCGAACCAAGGATTATTAACAAGGTCCCCGCTATTTTCATGACGGTAAATGGCTCGTGCAGGATTAAGAATGCGAAGAGTACAACGAAGACGCTCGACAAGCGAAGAAAAGGGGCAAGGGTGGCGAGTGATTCGGTGGACTCGGCCAGGGCGCGATACCACAGGATGCGCCCGGCCGCGCTAACTATTGCCACGACTAGACAGAGGAAAATGTGCGAAATTGGAAAGGAACCGACCAAGCCAATAAAGGGAAGCATTAAGAGCAGTTGGCAGATGGAGGCCCAAAAAGAAACAGTAAGAGCACTGGCGCGGCTTGTTGAACAACGGTCGGCGAAATCTGCGCAGACGTTAAGAATCAAAGTGAGGGACAGAAGGAGCTCTGGCATGACGCTGGTTTCTTAGAGGGGCTACGCCTGCTGGACGACAGTCTTAGGAATTCTATACGAAAGCAAGGCAAGTTATCAAGCCGGAGAGGTACGAGCCGCCCGCTGATTGTGACAATCGGAGCACTCTCAGCGACGAGGTGCATGCCGAGAGCAAATGGCCCGATATAACCGGCGGGGGAGTAATTGGCTCAATTCGACAGCTTTGCATTGAAAAGCGAAGACATAGGCTCCGGAAAAGTTCATCGTGTCAATCGAAGCAATTTCTTTTGCTCGATGCGAGGCGAAATTCGGAATTCTGGGATCGTCGCCCACTCTCGCGGAGTGCCGGGGGTTTGAAGAACCGCTCCGGGAGCCGATCACCGGAATGTAGCCCAAGCGCCTGTCTATCTTACCTCACGCGGCTGGTGGTAACATCGCCGAGCTGAACGCGCCCCTTGAGGTTTCGCTTTTTCTAAGCAATCTGCAGCTCTCTCGCGTTCCCGCGGACGCTTGAGGTAAACAGCTCTCTTTCGTTCAGTCCTTGACGGAAAACGATTCCCGCGCGTGCGCCGTGTCGCGCCCAATCTGCGCTTTCAGCGTCTCGACGTTTTCGAACTTCTGTTCCGGTCTGAGATATCTCAGGAACCGGACTTCCATCTCTTCGCCGTAAATCTCCCGATCCAGGTCGAAAAGGTGGAGCTCGAGGAGACGCTCCCGCGTTTCGCCGCTCACGGTTGGCCGGTACCCGAGATTGGCGACGCCGCGGAAAATGACTCCGGCGAGCCGCGCCTCGGTCACGTAAACCCCGTTAGGCGGAAACTGTTCGCTGTGCGCGCTCAGGTTCGCGGTCGGAAATCCAAGTTTTCGGCCGAGCTTTTCTCCCGCCACCACGGTCCCGAGAATGGTGTATTCACGTCCGAGCATCTGGGTGGCCTTCACCAGGTTTCCCTCCGCCACGGCTTTTCGGATCGCGGTGCTGCTGACCACTTCTCCGTTTAGTTTTACGGCCTCGACCCCCACCACGTCGAAATTCTGAGCGAGGCCGAGTTGCTGGAGCAGGGCCAGATTGCCGGCGCGCCCTTTTCCAAAAGACCATTCGTGTCCGACGCAGATTTCCCGGAGCGGGCGCGAGTTCGCGACCAGCTGGCGCACAAATTCCTCCGGCGCCGTCGCCGCGAAAGCCAGATCGAAAGGCAGGACAAGGAGGTGCGCGACCCCGAGGTCGCGGATGAGCGCGATCTTGTGCTGGGTCGCGGTGATCAGGTGCGGCGCGCTCTCCGGACGCAACACTTTGGCAGGGTGGGGATCGAATGTAACCACCACCGGCGTCCCGCCGGCTTTCCTGGCGTGGTCTGCTGAAGTGGAAATCACGGCCTGGTGGCCGAGATGAACGCCGTCAAAAACGCCAATGGCGAGGAAAAGCGGACCGGGGAGCGTTGCTAAATCGGAGATGGAACGGAGGACCTTCATGAGTCGGCAAATGACGAATGAAGTGCAAATGACGAATGACGAATGACGAATGACGAATGAAGTCCGAATGACGAATCGCGAATGAGAAGCCGCGATGGGCTAGTTCGACATTCGGGCTTCGTCATTTCCCCTACGCTCCCCTCATCCGTGACACTTCCGGCAGGGTGAGGATTCGCGAAAGAATGTCGACCGGCTCGCCGTTCTTCAGTTCTTCAACCGTGATCGCGCCGTCGACAGTAAACCGGCCCGACTTTGTCCTCCGCAAATTCTTGAGATGGGCCCCGCAGCCGAGCGTCTCGCCGATGTCGTGGGCGTAGGTGCGGACGTAAAAACCTTTGCTGCACACCACACTGAAATCGATCTCCGGAGAGGCGATTCGATCAATCGTGTATCGATACACATGCACCAGGCGGGGCTCCCGCTCGACCGTCTTTCCCTGGCGCGCCAGCTTGTAGAGCGGAACGCCCCCTTGCTTGATCGCGGAAACCATCGGCGGCATCTGATAAAAATCGCCCGAGTATTTCTCAAATGCAGCCCGGACGGTGGCGTCATCGAGCGGCGGGACCGGACGTTCTTCCAACGTGACTCCGGCGCGATCCTGGGTGTCCGTCGTCACTCCGAGAATCATGGTGCCGGCATATTCCTTGTCCTCGCTCATGAGGAGATCCTGAATTTTCGTTCCCCGTCCGAGGGTGAGCAAAAGTAATCCGGTCGCGATCGGATCCAGCGTTCCGCAATGCCCCACCTTTTTCATTTGCAGCCGCCGGCGCACGATCGCGACGACGTCGTGCGACGTCATTCCGGCCGCCTTGTCCACGAGCAGGACGCCGTCAGGAGTTGCAGTTAATGACATCGCAAGTTGCCCTCAGGATATTGTGTTCCACCTCCGTAAGAGTGCCAGCCACGTAAGCGCCGGCGGCGAGCTTGTGTCCTCCCCCACCGAATCTCTGGCAGATCGCGCAGACATCTACTGCGTCACTTTTTGACCGCATGCTGATCCGAACCAGATCCGGCGACAGTTCTTCGAAAAAGATGGCAACTATCACCCCTTGGATCGCCCGCAAATGGTCAATAAGGCCTTCATTGTCCTGACGTTTTACACCAAGTTTCGCCACAGTTTTCAGATTTAGGCTGAAACTGGCAATCGTGCTGTTCGCTTCGAAGCGCATCGTGCTCAGGAGCTCCTTCAGCAGCTCAGCTCGGCGCCGTGGATAACTCTCATAAAGGAGCTGATTTACGCGTCCGATATCCACGCCGGCCCGCATCAATTCGGCGGCGATTTCGAAAGTGCGCGCGGTGGTGCTCGGATATTGGAATGATCTCGTGTCAGTCGAGATGGCAACGAAAAGGTTTTCCGCGATGGCGGCGTCGATCGGCAGTCCCTGGCTCGTGATCAATTCGAAAAGGATCTGCCCGGTCGCCGGCGCGGTGGCATCGATGTAAACCAGATCGCCGTAGCCGGGATTGCTGGGGTGATGGTCGATATTGATCCAGGTCTTCGCGCTGCGGACGAGCTCGGTGGAAGTTCCGAGGCGGCTCTCCGTGGCCGTATCGAGGGCGATCGCCACGTCGAAATCCTGGGGTTCGTTCAACGGGGTCTGGAGAAATTCGCCGCCGGGCAGGAAGCTGTATTTCTCCAGGAGACCGTCTTCGTTGCGGACCATCACTTTCTTTCCGAGCTTCGAGAGAGAAAGACCCAGGCCGAGCTGGCTGCCGAGGGCATCGCCGTCCGGCCGGACATGGCTGAGCACGGCGAACGTTTGCTGCGAACGGAGGAGCGCCCCGATTTCGTCGAAAGTCGATTGCTTCATTCCTTCTCCGGCGTCTCGATCTGCTGCAAAATCTCGAAAACGCGCGCGCCCCGTTCGATGGAATCGTCGAGATGAAAGATAAGATGCGGCGTGTATTTCAAGGTCACGCTTTTCGCCAGGGCGGTTTGGAGAATGACGCGATTCTCTTCGAGCTTCGCCATGGCCGCGGCGGCCTCGCCTTTCTTGCCCAGCACGCTCACGTAGGCATGCGCATGCTTCAGGTCGGGAGTGACGTCCACGTGATTGAGCGTGACGAGGACGTCGTCGAAAGTTAATTCGCGCGTAATAATGCTGCTGAGCTCGCGCTTCAGCAGTTCATTCACGCGCAGGAGTCGGTGTTTCATGAAGATTTGGTAGGGCGAGACGCTGTCGAGCCGCCGGAGTTGACGCCATCGGCTCGACAGAGTCTCGCC
>JBAPMH010000284.1:0-1769 GCA_049278515.1 Chthoniobacterales bacterium | reverse complement strand
CGCCAATCCTGAACGAGCATCAGTTGACCCCCGGCGTCGCGGTGATGATCGAGGGCGCGGGCGGGGTGATCGAGGCGCTGCCATTCCGGCAAATCCACGGCTCCGGCGAGACGCTCGGCTTCCGCTTCGGCGGTATCGCCTACTCGCCGGACATGAGCGATCTTCCGGAGGAGACGCTGCGATATTTGCGCGATCTCGATGTGTGGATCATCGATGCGCTCCGCTACACCACGCATCCGAGCCATCTCAGCGTCGATCAGGCGCTGTCCTGGATCGAGTGCGTGCGGCCGAAACGCGCGATCCTCACCCATATGCATGCCGACCTCGACTATGAGGAACTGAAGCAGAAATTGCTGCCCAATATCGAGCCCGCCTATGACGGCATGGTGCTGACTACCGAGGCTTGAAGCGCCTCAGTCGTCGAGGATCTGACCGGTCTTGTCGTAGCTCGCCATCGCCAGCGCCACGAAAGCCTCGGTGACCTCCTCCGGCGTTCGCAGCGTTGCGGGATCCTCTCCGGGATACGCCTCGGCGCGCATCCCGGTGGCGACTGCTCCGGGGTCGAGAAGGTTGACCTTGATCGCCGTGTCGGCGGTCTCGTTCGCGTAGGTTCGGGCCAAACATTCGAGCGCGGCCTTCGACACGGAGTAGGGCGCCCAATAGGCGCGCGCGGAGCGCGCCACATTCGAGGTGACGAAGATCACGCGGCCGGCGTCCGACGCTCGAAGCAAGGGATCGAGCGTGCGGATCAGGCGCCAATTGGCGGTGATATTGGTAGCGAAGACCCGCTCCCAATGCTCAGACTTGATATGCGGGAGCGGCGACAGGGCGCCGAGTATGGCGGCGTTGCCGACCAACACATCGAGCCTGCCGAAGCGCTCATAGAGCGAGGGACCGAGCGCGTCGATGGCTTTGCCGTCGGTGAGATCGAGCGGAATCAGGGTTGCCTTGGCACCCGCTGATTTGATTGCGTCGTCAACCGCCTCAAGAGCTTTCAGCTTCCGCGCCAGCAACAGCACCTGCGCACCTTCTTGCGCGAAACGGACCGCCACGGCGCGGCCGATGCCGCGCGATGCGCCGGTGATGAGCGCGATGCGGTCGTTGAGACGTCCGGAGGACACGAGGCTTGCTGGCTAACCCACCTCGGCGAGGACGGAGAGTTGCTTCTGCGCGGGCGGGCCTTCGCGGTCTCTGAGCCGGGTCGGATATTCGCCGGTGAAGCAATGGTCAGTAAATTGGGGGTGGGCGTCGTCGCGGCCTTCATAGCCCATGGCGCGGTAGATGCCGTGGACGGAGAGGAACTCAAGCGAGTCGGCCCCGATAAATTCGCGCATCTCTTCCAGCGTCTTAGTTGCCGCGAGAAGTTTTTCCTGGTCCGGCGTGTCGATACCATAGAAATCTGGATGGGTGATCGGCGGGCTCGAGATCCGCATATGCACTTCGCGGGCACCTGCCTCACGCATCATCTGCACGATCTTCACCGAGGTGGTGCCGCGCACCACGCTGTCGTCGATCAGGACGATGCTCTTGCCTTTGACCTCGCCCTCATTGGCGCTGTGTTTCAGCTTCACGCCGAGTTGGCGGATGCGTTGTTCGGGCTCGATGAAGGTGCGGCCGACATAGTGATTGCGGATAATGCCGAATTCGAAGGGGATGCCGGATTCTTGCGCATAGCCGATCGCAGCGGGAACGCCGGAATCGGGAATCGGCACGACGATGTCGGCATTGGCTGGAGCCTCGCGCGCGAGCTGGCGACCCATCTCCTTCCG
>JBAPMH010000283.1:0-3781 GCA_049278515.1 Chthoniobacterales bacterium | reverse complement strand
GGCGCCGTGCGTATCGGAAATATTTACAGTGGATTGGCCACCATGATCCCAACTACTCAAGACCGCGCCGCTGGCACCATCAAGCCTGTAGATCAATCCGTTATCAGGATCGGACACATAGAACTTAGCGTGGATGCAATCGTACGTGATATTACCCAATCCTCCATGATGTGGATTGGGCAGAGTTGCAAAAGCCGAGCGGAGTCCCGTTACACCATCAATCTTATACACCTCACCGCCTGTTGCGCCGACTGGAAAAAAGTCCCCGTTGTAAGCAATCGTAGAAGTGACATAGATATTTCCCTGGTTATCGAGGGTCAGACCGAAAACCTTTCCTAGGCGGGCCTGAGTCCATTGATTGCCGGGGGGGCCATAGTAGATCGCGGGATTCACTGTCGGGGGCCCCAGGTTCGGCTGAAATGACGACTGATTCTTCAAATCGATAACCTCGAGCACGAATCCATTACCATTGCCGGGATCTGACGTTGTTACAGCTACCTGTCCTGTAAATACGCTTATATATGCCGGGTCGGAAAACTGAGGCTTCGCCCCGCAACACTGAGCCAAGACGGGGCCGGGCGTTGCATTTTGAGTGGGAGTAGCGGTTGGGGTTGAATTCCCATTATGGGAGGAGTCTTTGCAGGCCGACAGCACCAAGCCAACCAGCATTGAGGCCATTGATATTGTACGTTGCATCGGGACTCTCCTTTGAGAATAGAGGACAGGGGTTTGGAGGGAGGTTTGTTAGGATCGGGAGGAGCTGAGATTTAGAAGGGCCACATCAAGAACAGTCAAGACTAATATGCGGTATGCCTCGTTTCTGCTCTTGAGACGGGACGATCCGAGACCTCGGCCAATTTGTTCTTTGGCGGATGAGCGACGAGGAAGGAGGGCTCCCCGGAACACGGTGTTCCCAGGCATAGCTTGGGAACGAGGTATCAGAGGCAGCAAACCGGCAGGATCGCGGCGCTGAGGCCGCTCCCACACTGGACCTAGATCACGTTCCACTTCGCCCGGCGGGTCCGAGGGTCGGTTTCCCACATCCGGCGGCCGCCCGTGAAGGCATTGCGATTATGCCCCGGCTCGATTCCGGCGGGCAACTTGGGGAATTGCTTGGCGTTTCCGCCGCCGAGGACAATGTAATCGGCGATAAATGCGAGTTTGAGTTGGGCGAGGCAAAAGAGCACGTGCCGCATCCATTCTTTTTTCCCCAGGCGCTCCAGCCCCGGCTTGCCCAGGTATTCTTCGATGATGCCGCCTTCATAAGGCAGGTCGCCCAGTTCGAGCGGGAGAAGGTTCTTCGGCCAGATCAAGGCCGAACCAAGCCCCGTGCCCAGGCCGAGAAAAAGCATCCGGCCGCCGCGGTAGCTTCCAAGCGCCTGCATGGCGGCGTCATTGAGGACCCGGGTCGGTTTGCCTAACGACTTGTTGAAGTTCCAGCCGACCCAGCCGGGCGCGAGATGTTTTGGATTCTTCATGATCCGCCCTTTCTGGACCGGGGCGGGAAAACCGATGGAGATGGCGTCATACTTCCAGCCTTCCGCGGTCTTTTTCACCTGCGAGATCAACTGTTTTGGCGAAAGCCTTGTGCCGGAATCGAATTTTCGTTTCTCCCCCCGGGAAATCATGAGTTTCACGTGGGTGCCGCCGATGTCGATAACGAGGATTTTTTTCATGAAGTTTCTTTGTGCGCGGTGGTGATGGGCGTGAGCTTGACCACCGGCGCTTTCTGGGATTCGGCGAGCTTGCGCGCCTGGCCTCGCGATCGTTCGCGAAAATGCAGCTGGGCCTGCGTGCGCGGCGCTCCTTCTTCGGGCTTGAGGCGGACGTAAGAGCCGTCCGCCTGCAGTTCGCGCGCCTTGATGTGGTCGTTTAAAAAACGGGGCAGCACTTCGTTGACGACTTCATCGCGGAGGGTCGGGTCTTCGATCGGAAATGCGATCTCGACGCGCCGGATGAAGTTTCGCGGCATCCAATCCGCGCTCGCCATGTAAACCTCCGCGTTCCCGGCGTTCTCAAAGTAATAAATCCGGCTGTGCTCGAGAAAGCGGCCCACGATGCTGATGACGCGAATGTTTTCGCTCAGGTTCGGCATCTTCGGACGGAGGCAACAAATACCGCGGACGATCAGGTCAACCCTTACCCCCGCGCAGGAAGCTTCGTAGAGTTTTTCGATGATGTGCTGGTCGACGAGCGAATTCAGTTTCACGACGATGCGGCTGCTCTTGCCGGCGAGAGCGTTGTCGCGTTCGCGCTCGATTTTTCCAATGATTCGCTTGCTGAGATCGAAGGGCGCCACCAGCAATTTCTCCGAGCCGGGATAGCCGGCCAACCCGGTCAGGGTGTTGAAGACAATCGCGACTTCTTCGGTGATTTTCGGGTTGGTCGTGAACAGGCTGAAGTCGGTGTAGATGCGCGCGGTGCGGGGATGGTAGTTCCCGGTGCCGAGGTGCACATATTGGCGAAGACGGTCGGTGTCCCGCCTAACGATGAGAAGCGCTTTGCAATGGGTCTTCAAGCCGACCACCCCGTAAACGACGTGCGCGCCGGCTTCTTCGAGCCGCCGGGCCCATTGGATGTTGGCGGCTTCATCAAAACGCGCCCGCAATTCCACCAGGGCCGTGACCTGCTTGCCCGCGGCGGCGGCACTCATGAGCGCTTCGACGATGGGCGAATCGCCGCTTGTCCGGTAAAGGGTGATCTTGATTGCGAGCACCTGCGGGTCGCCGGCGGCGGCCTCGATGAGTTCGACAACCGGATCGAAGCTTTCGTAGGGATGATGGAGGAGCACGTCCTGCTTGCGCATCACTTCAAAGATATTCGCGTGCGGCGGCAGGGCCGGGTCGCGGGCCGGTTGGAAGACGCGGTCCTTTAGCTTGGCGAAGGCGTCAGTCGACACGAGGGGAGACAGGTGGGTCATGGAGAGCGGGCCATCGACTTTGTACAAGTCCATTTCGCCGAGGTCGAAAAATTCGAGAAGAAGCTCGCGAAAATCCTTTGGACAATCTGCTTCGACTTCGAGGCGGACCGCGTCGCCGCGGCTCGACCGCCGGAGCTCCTGCTCGATGCTGCGAAGAAGGTTATCGGCTTCTTCTTCGTCAATGTAGAGGTCGCTGTTCCGGGTAACCCGAAAGGCGTGGGCGCCGTCGAGGAGCAGCCCCGGGAAGAGATCGGCGATGTGATGCTTGATGAGGGACGACAGATAAATGTAATCCCACGGTTCGTCTTCGCCCTTGCCCCGTGGCATCAGGATGAGCCTCGGCAAAACCCGCGGGACCTGGACGATGGCATGGAGCAGTTCGCCGCCGCGTTCGTTCCGGGCCCGGACCAGCAGATTATGGCTCTTGTTCAGGAGCTGCGGAAAAGGGTGGCTCGCATCCACGGCCAGGGGCGTCAGCATCGGGAAAACTTCCTCCCGGAAATAACGCTGGGCCCACGCCGTGCGCTTCGCGTTCAGGTTGTTGATGTCATGGACGCGGATGCCGTTCTTGGCCAGAAGCGGCGCCAGCTCTTCTTTCCAAAGCGAATATTCCGCCGCCACCATCTCGCGAACGGTGCGCTGGATGGCGTTGAAGATTTCGGTGGGACTCAATCCATCGGGGCCGACGTCGCTCGTCTCGCTTTCGATCTGCTGCTTGATCCCGGCCACGCGGATCTCGAAAAACTCGTCCAGGTTCGAACTGAAGATGGTGAGGAACTTGACGCGCTCGATGAGCGGTTGCGTCGGGTCCTGTGCTTCCTCGAGGACGCGTCGATTGAACTCCAGCCAGCTGAGCTCGCG
>JBAPMH010000282.1:0-1966 GCA_049278515.1 Chthoniobacterales bacterium | reverse complement strand
AGCAACGGCTCGCAACCGGCCGGGATCACCGATCCCGGCTACAGCCGCAATGATCTCGCCTTCCGCCACCCCGGCTCCGAACCAATCGGCAATCGGCAATCGGCAATCGGCAATCCCATCACGCCGGAATTTGTCCGTAGTGAAGTAGCGCGAGGAAGAGCGATCATCCCTTCCAACATCAACCACCCCGAATCCGAGCCGATGATCATCGGCCGCAATTTCCTCGTAAAGATCAACGCCAATATCGGCAATAGCGCCGTTGCGTCCTCGATCGAGGAAGAAGTCGAGAAGATGCGTTGGGCCACGAAATGGGGCGCCGATACCGTGATGGACCTGTCCACCGGCAAGAACATTCACGCCACCCGCGAATGGATCATTCGCAACTCGCCTGTGCCGATCGGCACCGTGCCGATTTATCAGGCGCTCGAAAAAGTCGGCGGCCGTGCCGAGGAGCTGACCTGGGAGATTTACCGCGACACTCTGATCGAACAGGCAGAGCAGGGGGTCGATTACTTCACGGTCCACGCCGGCGTGCTCTTGCGTTACATCCCGATGACCGCGCGCCGCGCCACCGGCATCGTCTCGCGCGGTGGCTCGATCATGGCCAAGTGGTGCCTCTCGCATCACCAGGAAAGTTTCCTCTACACGAAGTGGGACGAAATCTGCGAGATCATGGCCGCCTACGACGTCAGCTTTTCAATCGGCGACGGTCTCCGGCCCGGCTCGATCGCCGACGCGAACGATGAAGCGCAGTTCGCCGAGCTCTATACCCAGGGCGAGCTGACGAAGCGCGCCTGGGCCCACAACGTCCAGGTCATGAACGAAGGCCCCGGCCATGTCCCCCTCCACATGATCAAGGAGAACATGGAGAAACAACTGGAGTGGTGCGGCGAAGCGCCGTTCTACACCCTCGGCCCACTGACCACCGACATCGCGCCCGGCTACGACCACATCACCAGCGCCATCGGCGCCGCCATGATCGGCTGGTACGGCTGCGCCATGCTTTGCTACGTCACGCCGAAGGAACATCTCGGCCTGCCGAACAAGAAGGACGTCAAGGACGGCGTCATCGCCTACAAAATCGCCGCGCACGCCGCCGACCTGGCCAAAGGCCATCCCGGCGCCCAGTACCGCGACAACGCCATCTCGAAGGCCCGTTTCGAATTCCGCTGGGAAGACCAGTTCAACCTCTCGTTAGACCCCGAGACCGCCCGCGAATTCCACGACGAGACTTTGCCACAGGAAGGCGCCAAGACCGCCCACTTCTGCTCCATGTGCGGCCCGCACTTCTGCTCGATGAAGATAACCGAGGATGTGCGGAAGTACGCGGCCGAACAGGGGATCACAAACGACGCCGCGATAACAAAAGGACTCGAACAGAAGGCAACCGAGTTCACGAAGTCCGGTTCCGAGCTTTACGCGAAAGCGTAGAAGATTCGAACAGGAGGCAACAGAGCTCACAGAGAGTGGTGCAGCAGACATCCTCCAAAATAATCTCCGTTACCTCTGTTTGCTCCTGTTGAGTCCTATTCCGGTATCCCCGCAATAGCTTGCCCTCCGCCCGCACACCTGTTGCCATCGCTAACGATGCGCCGCCTCCTATCCTCAATTCTCCTCTCTTCCATCCTCGCCCTGACGCCGCACACGGCGTCGTCCATCAACCCGCGTGCGACCCTGGATAAGCTCAGGAGCCTCGAGATCCTTTGCTACGTGCCCGCCTGGCTACCGAAAGGCTTCAAACTGAGAAACGTCGTCCTTACCTACGACGAGCCTGGCCCCGATGAAGGTAGCGTCGGACGTTTCCCGCTCTACTCGATCGAATACGGCAACGGTCCGACCTCGCCGCCGGACACATCCGGTCGATGGACCGACCGCACCGGTGGCGCCACCTTCACCATTGAGTCCGCCCGCGAGGGAATCGGCGACCGCAACCTCATGGAAACCGAAGACAGCGAGGAAATCACGA
>JBAPMH010000281.1:0-1814 GCA_049278515.1 Chthoniobacterales bacterium | reverse complement strand
CCGGTGAGGCAGCGGGCGAACTGCCGGCGGCGGGCGCCGGGGAGACAGCGGGCGCTGAAGACGGATTGGTAGCTGGAGCTGGCGCCGGGGTCGGCGAAGCCTCTTCCGCGGGGGCGCGCTTTCCGATGTTCGAGAGGTCGGGGCCCAATCTCATTTTGCCCAGCATCGCCGGCCGATCGAAAATGTAATCGCGCGGCGCGCTCCGGCGGACGCCCCATTTCCGTTCGATATCGGACGCCGCGTAATCGGCACGCACCTGCTGGCTATGGCAGTAGACGCAACCATTGGCTGCAAAAATTCGCCGGCCGCGCTCCGCCATCCCGGACTTCGGCGCGGGATAAATGTCGGTCTGTTCCTCGTCCATCTGCGGATCGAGATGTCCAATCTGATAGTTCGGAATCAGGGTCAGCCCAGCCCACGAGAAGGCGAACGTGCCAAAGATCCCCAGAAAGAGCGGCGCTATCCCTTTCATATGTGGTCCTTAACCGCCTCCTCTTCCTGCGGATTGAGAAATGTGGGGACGCTTGCCGTCCGTCCCAGGCCAAAGAGCATCAGACCGAAATGAAAGGCGAAGACGAAATGGGCCACGGTCAGCAACAGGCCGGAAAGACTGCGGCCTCGCAAATACATGGGAACATACTCCAGTCCCTGCGCGAAAGTGACAGTGGCATTGTCCAGGGCGCTTCCCTGCGCGATTGCCGCCGAGAGCAGCATCAAAACCATCAGGCCCACGCCATACGCCGACGACCAGAAGTGAAGCTTGATCAAGCTGGCATAGCGCCATTCGCGGCCCACCAAACGAGGCACGATGTAGTACATCGACCCGAAGATTGTCATCGTGAAAAATGCATAGAGCCCCATGTGCGAATAGGCCACGCTCGCCTGGGTAAAATTCAGATACCGCTCCACCGAGCGTAAGGAAATCAAGACGCCGGTCAGGCTGAACACCGTGTAGGAAATCGCGCCAAAAACGGTGAAGCGCAGGGTCGGGCTATAGCGGAGGAGACCGAAATACCCTCGCATCGTCATGTGATGATTAAGCCCCACGGTAGCCACCGGAATGATCGTGAGAATTGTGGCCGCGATGCTGGCCGTGATCATCCAGGCCGGGAACGGTCCGTCGACGAGGCGTTGCATTCCCGTCCAACTGGCGAACAACGCATACGTCCAGAATCCGATCGCGGCGAGGTGGTAACTGTAAACCGGACGCCCGATCACTTTCGGGATCATGTAGTAGGCCGTGCCGAGTCCGATGGCGCCGAACCAAAGAAAGAGAAGATTGTTCGCGAACCACCAGGTCACGGCCGATTGCATCACGCCCTGCACCGGCGCCACGAAAAGCATCACCTGAGTGGCGCCATAGACCCACGGGAACCAGAGAAAAGCGGCGAGCAAATACCATTGCGTGATATAAATGTGGTCGCCCCGGCGGAACCGGAACATCAGCATCGCCCACGAGACAACCAGCGAGTAAGCGACGAACAGGACGATGGCAGCGTAGGGCGGAAATTCGAGCCATTCATAACCGGTGCTGTCTCCCCAAAGAACGCCGCCCACCCCAAGAAGCACTCCGAGATTCCAGAAGGCGCCGCCACCGATGAGCAGCAGCGGATGGCGCAAAGTGGAGCGGCACAAGCGCGCCATCAGCCAAATGGCGGTCCCAATGCCGGCCATCGACGCCCATCCGTAAACCATCACGTTCATGTGAGCCGGCCGGATGCGGCCCCAGGTGAGAAAACTGCAATCCGCCAGGAGATCGGGGGCGTGGAGTTTAAAGGAAGTGAGCCCGGCCAGGATTGTGCCCAAGAGGAGCC
>JBAPMH010000280.1:0-1668 GCA_049278515.1 Chthoniobacterales bacterium | reverse complement strand
CCAGCGGCGGCATCCAGGAGCAATACGAGTATGACGCCTTTGGCCAGCCGTATATCTACGGCGCGGACGGCGCCCTGGTGGCCCGAAACCTGGGCTCGCCGGCGGGGAACCGTTTTCTGTTTACGGGACGGGAATGGTTAAAAGAACTGCGGGTATATGATTACCGGAATCGGCTGTATCAGCCGGAGCTAGGCCGCTTCGTCCAGCCCGATCCGAAGCAGTTCGAGGCTGGCGATTACAATCTCTACCGCTATTGCCACAACGATCCGGTCAATAGGAGTGATCCATTGGGCATGGATCCGGTGTTTGTGTCTGATGAAGTGGCGGCGCTAGCCTTTCAAGGAGATCTGAGGGATTTAGCCCAATTTAATGCAAACACGGTCTTGGGAATTTTTCGCACATATGAGTATAGCACAACTGTCTATCACGACTCGCAGGGCAATCTCAGTCTGTCCGAAACGAGAACTGATCAACAACCCAGGGAAGTCAGGCCGCCAGAGAACACCAAAATGACATCTTTGGTTGAAACTCACAACCACATCCACGACGGCGACAATGACATAACGCACTCTAAATTGTCTGAGCGAGATGTAGCGCGCGGAAACGCAAATGGTCGGACACAAGAAGTAATTACACCAGGCGGAACTACCGATCGCTACCGACCATCAGACAACGCGAACGAGCGAAAAGCCGGCACCGGGGGAATTATTGAAAGACGCGGTCCTGATGGCAAGTTCCACAGACTACCGGGGGCAAACACGAATCTCAAAAATCGCCTTGAGGCCCGAAATGGCTACTGAAATCGAAAGAATTTCTTGGGGTTCAGTTTCATTTGCTGATTCACCAGAAAACCGTCGAAGCCGCAGGCTGAATAGTTGGGTTGTATGAAACGTTGGCTTTACATCGGAGGAACAGTTGCACTGACAATTACCGCATTTGTTGTGGGCTGTATGGTGGGGATCGAGAATGCGCCCCCTGTCCACAGTTCCATTCCGCCGCATGAATTTGAGCAGTACACATTGTTCACCTGGAATAAGGGCGGTGGTGATGTTTGTTTTGCGATAATGCTTGAGTTTCAAAGGTCGAAGTTCATTCATAGTTGGTTTCCAAAGCGACGCGGCAAGTGCGGCATATCCGAGTTAAAAAATGCCCTCTTGACGTTGCCGAAGGAGTCCAACGTACTTTGGGAGGACTGGCCTCCCAAGAAGTTAGACTATCCGCCTGATGCTATTATCGATGAAGTAACGCAATTCGCGGAGGCCAATGGCATTCATGTTAAGCAATCTCCGGCTCTGCGTTAGAAGGCGGCGAATAGAGGAGCACAGGTGGGGTTAGTCTTAGAACCCCGGCAAATTTTCTCGACTGAATGCCGGACGCCTACGGAGAATTACCTAATGCCTCGCGATGCGAGTCGGTTCCTCCGGAGAAGTTTTAACATTTGGATATCCATGATTCTGCCGAGATTCCAAGACTACCCCTCATTTCCCCATGACACGGCGGGCACGGCGGAGCGGACGGACGCGTTTCATTACGAGGAGATGGGCAACCGGACGGGAGCCAACTGGGTGGCGAGCCGGGGTTTGATGAAGTTCGGAGGCCGGAACAATAAGCTCAACCAGTATGGAAGCTGGGAAAACAACATTCCCTGGCCTGATCCGCTCCATTGGG
>JBAPMH010000279.1:0-3629 GCA_049278515.1 Chthoniobacterales bacterium | reverse complement strand
CGGCAGGTGTAACCGCATTTGCCGCTGATGGAATGCCGTTTGCAGGTTTTGAGCCTGGCTCCTGTTTCGCTTCCGCCGGTGGAGCGACGGCCGCCACAACTGGCTCGGCGGTCACGGCCGAACCCGTCGCCGATTTTGCGCGCGCGACCGGCGTGCTCATCTCCCCCTTGGTTGAAGCCATCACGGCGGCTCCCGCTGTCGCTGTCTTTTCGGGGCTTGCCGCGGGCGCCCCGGCGTCGGGTTTCTTTGGTGGCGCGGGTTTGAAGGAATCGCGCATTTTCTCCGCGGCCGCAGCCAGCTGGCTCCGGATGTGCGGGATCTGCTCGAAGACCGTCTCTGCGGGCAGGCGCTCCTTCATCAGGCGCGGCATGAGATGCTGGAGGAAGAGCCCGTAAATCCCGCTCACCATGACGACGCCAAACAGGATCATGAGCAGGGTTGTCATCGGGCCGCCGAGCCGAAACCCGCTATGCAAAATTACGAGCGGGATCGTGAGGAGGGTGAGCCAAATGTGGGCGCGCAACCATCGCTGCACCGTCCCAACCCGCCAAAGCGGAATTTTTTTCCGCAAACTGAGAAGCGCGGCAAAGACAAAAATCCCCAGCGAGATCGCCCCAAACGCCAGGCCAAGCGGAGTCCCCCCGACCGTATGATGCTCAGTCGGAGTTTGGATCAGCGAGGGCGGGAGACGAATCCCGGCCGGCATCCGATCGGGATGGAAATTGCCCACATAAAGAAGGCCAGCCGCGATCGTCGCGAGACAAACGAAAAGGATCCAGGGGAAATGCTTCCAGTTGTTGATCCGCATTGGGAAATTTCAGATTGAAGATTTCAGATTGCAGATTGCGACGGCTTCCAAATCTGCAATCTGCAATCTGCAGTCTCCAATGGCTCAGTGAGTGTGGTGTGTTTCATACTGGCGCGCGGGCTTCCAGGTATCCTTCATGAAGGTGTTCTGCGCTTCCAACGCGTCACCAAAAAAGCGTTGCGGATCGACGCGCTTGGCGGCGTCGTGGGGGCAGGCATAAACACAACTCGGAACCGACAACTGGGTGCAGAGGTCGCACGTGTTCGCTTTGTAGGTGGTGGACTTTTTCTTCTCGATCTTCACGGTCGGCGGAATGTTCGGGTTCGGCGATTTCACTTCCGTCCTGACCTCTTTAGTCACTTCCAGCGGGTGCATGTTGATGTTGCCGTAGGGGCAGAGCTCGGCGCATTTTCCGCAGCCGATACACCAGTCCTCGATGATGATTTCGAGGTTTTCCTTCCGCCGAATCGAGCCCACCGGGCATTGCGTCATGCAAAGCGGATCGCGGCAGGAGCGGCAGGCCGTGGCTACGAGGAAATGGTCGTAGCGTAAACCGTCCCGGAGCAGGCGCGAGATTCCATCATGCGCTTTGGCGCAGGCCTGGACACAGGCGTCGCAGCGGGTGCAATTGTCGAGATCGATCAGGAGAAGATTCTGCGCTTCGAACAAACCCTGGTTCAGGTAATCGTCGAGCCCAAGGCCGGCCGGCGCGACCCGGCCTTTGGTGGCCGCCATCCGCGCTTCCGCGACCGGCTCGAGCTGCGCGCGGACCGCGGGAAATTTCTCCAGCATTTCGCCGAATTCGGCGCCTGGAATTTTCACCACGTCCACCGCATCGAGGGCGGCACAGGTCGCGATCCGTTTGATCGCCCGAAGCAAACCGATCTCCCCGAAATAATCGCCCCGGCTCAAATACGTGCGGACCATTTCGCCGCCCGGCATCGCCTGGGAAACGCGCACCATGCCGGAGCGAATCAGGTAAAAGGCGTCCGCCTCCTCGCCCTCTTTGCAGATCACGTCGTTCTGGTTGAAGGAGACCAGCTCGACCTTCTCTTTCAAATACGCCAAAAAATCGTCTCCCACGCTCGCGAAAAGCGGCACGCTGCGCAGGTGCGTTTCGAGCGAGCGCTGCCGGTATTTCTTGTCCAGTTCCGCCTTGAACGAAGTTCCCTTGAACGTGGGCGCTTTCACCTTCGAGGTCGCTTTGGAAGCGTCGGAAACCTGGCGATTTCCGACCAGCATATCCAGGATCACGCGCAGCATCTCCACCATCACGCACTCTTCGCGCGTCTGGACGGTGGCGGAACGGGGCTGAAACGTGCGGCAGGTCATTTCGCCGAAAAGCTCCCCGGGCCCAAGTTGCGCGATCGGCTTGCTCATCGGCAGATCGATGTTCGCGTCGATCCCAATGTACTTGCGCTCGTGGGCTTCGGCGCGCTTGTCCTGCTTATCGTCGACCAAAAAGCTCTTCATTCGGGCGACGCTCCGCCCAAACAGTCCCCACCCCGGTCTAGTCCGGAGATGAGCCATCGGATTCTGGATGGAAATGTCGACCGTGCCGGAAACGATGTAGTACGCGGTCGAACCGAATTCCCCTTCGACACAAACCGTCTCGCCTCTCCGGTAGCGATGGAGCGCGGCCGCGCCTTTGGCATATTTCTCCAACTGGACTGCGGGCACTTCCTTGAGCGCAGGCAAATACTCGATGAGTTGATTGATGCCCAGCGGCTCGCCCGAAGTTAGCTTCCCGGCTGTTTCGTCCATCGCGGTGATTAGAATGATACTCAGCCCGCCCTTGGCGGTGGAAGCCTTTTAACCGTTCCCTGTAGCCGCCACCCTGTGGGTGCCGCGAGACGCGGCGATGTCCTTTCTCGCGCCTCGCAGAGCGAAGGGCTTCCAGTTAGGAAACCACTGCGCCTCCGGCGAAATGGAGCAGCTCCAGAATCTCGCCGCGCAATTGCAAAAACTCCGCGCCGCTCCGGTCGCGCGGGCGCTGCAGGTTTACGGGGATCGTCCGCTCGATTCGGCCCGGGCGTTGCGTCATGATGACAATGCGATCGCTCATGTAAATCGCTTCGTCGATGTCGTGGGTCACGAGCAACATCGTCGTCCGGCGCGCCTGCCAAATGCGAAGCACTTCGTCCTGCATCCGCATCCGGGTAAAAGCATCGAGCGCCCCGAGCGGTTCGTCGAGGAGCAGGACCCTGGGATGATTGATCAGCGCGCGGGCGAGTGCGGCCCGCTGGGCCATGCCGCCGGAAAGATGGTGCGGATAAGCCTCCGCGAAACTCTCCAGCCCGACCAGTCGGATGAACTCAGCTACTTCGTGTCGTTTCTCCTGCAAAATGTGGCGCGCCACCAATCCCGCTTCGATATTTCGCCGGACCGTCAGCCATGGGAATAAATTCGGATCCTGGAAAACCAGCCCGCGCTCGGCGTTCGGGCCGGTGATCGACTCGGCGCCCACCATCAGCTCGCCGGAATCCGGCGCCTCGAGACCGGCGATGAGTCGAAGCAAGGTCGACTTGCCGCAGCCGCTCGGGCCGACCAGGGAGGAGAGTTCGCCGGCGGCGAGGGTGAGCGAGACGCAATCGAGGGCCAGTCGCCGCTCCGCCGACTCGTCGGGCGCCGGGAAACTTTTCGTGACCTCGCTCACCCGAAGCGACGAAGCCTCGATGGCCGCGGCGGCTACCATTTGATGACTCCCTTTTGCCAGACCAGCATCCGATCGCGCACTTTGAAGAGCACCGTCATGATGGTGGAGAAAAAGGCGGCCATGATCACGAGCGCCGCAAAGACCTTTCCATATTCAGCCCAGCCC
>JBAPMH010000278.1:0-5817 GCA_049278515.1 Chthoniobacterales bacterium | reverse complement strand
TTCTTTGCTTCCCTATTCTTCGCGGTTCTGTTGATTATTGCCGGCCATGCCCAACGAATCGTCCGCGGCAATCTACAAGCGGATCGTCCTCAAACTGAGCGGGGAAGCGCTCCGGGAACGGGGCGCCAAAGAGAATATTTCGCCGCAGATCGTGCGTGAAATCGCCGAGCGCATCAAGGAAGTCAAAGCGCTGGGGGTCCAGACCTCAGTCGTGATTGGTGGCGGCAATATCTGGCGCGGCCTCTCCGCAAGCCACCGCGGGATGGACCGGACCACCGCGGATTACATGGGGATGCTGGCGACGGTTATCAACGGCCTCGCCCTGCAAAGCGCGCTGGTTCAGCTGGGCGTGGAAACGCGCGTGCAAACGGCAATCGAAATGAAAAACGTAGCCGAGCCTTTTATTCTCGGCCGCGCCATCCGCCATCTGGAGCTCGGCCGGGTGGTCATTTTCGTGGCCGGCACCGGGAACCCGTACTTCTCCACCGACACCACCGCGGCGCTTCGAGCGAGCGAGATCCGGGCCGACATCATCCTGAAAGCCACCAAAGTGGACGGGGTTTACGATCGCGACCCGGCCAAAGACGCGAACGCGCAACGCTTCGATCGCATCACCTTTTCCGAGGCGCTCACCAAACGGCTCCAAGTCATGGATTCCACCGCCTTTAGCCTTTGCATGGACAACCGGATCCCGATCGCCGTGTTCGACATGAATAACCCAAGCAACTTCACCGATATCGTCCTAGGGAAAAAAATCGGAACAATGGTCTCGGAATAAGGATTGGATTGCCGATTCCCGAATGCTGAATAAGAATCGATTGAGATGACCGCTGAAGAAATTTTGTTCGACGCCGAAGTATCGATGGAAAAGAGCGTCGATTACATGGTGCATGAGTTCTCCGCCGTGCGCACCGGAAGGGCATCCCCGGCGCTGGTCGAGAATGTGGACGTCGAAGCCTATGGCTCGGCCATGAAGTTGAAGCAGCTCGCTCTCATTACGACGCCTGAGCCGCGCCTCCTGGTGGTGCAACCGTTCGATGCCGGGACGGTGCGAGACATCGAGAAGGCCCTGAAGGAATCCAAGATCGGGATTACGCCGCAGGTGGATGGAAAGATTATTCGCCTGCCCATCCCCGAGCTTTCCGAGGAGCGACGGAAAGATTTGGTGAAATCATTGCGGCAGATGGCGGAGGAAGCACGGGTGCGAGTCCGGGCGAATCGGCGCACGGCGGTGGACGAAGCCAGAAAAATGCAGAAAGCCAGCGAATTGACGGAAGACGGCTTGCACGATCTGGAGGCCGACGTCCAAAAGCTGACGGACAAATCGGTCAAAGAGATCGACGAACACCTCGAGCGCAAAGAAGCCGAGGTGATGAAGATTTAACGGCGGCTGCGCCGCCGTAAATGACGAAGCACGAATGACGAATGACTAAGATCGGCCACTCTCCCTAGTTTCCGGCTTCGGGGTTTCGTCATTCCTTCGGCATTCGTCATTCGGACCTCGTCATTAAAGCCGGACGAGGTCGAGCAAGAACTGACACCAGAGATAGACCATTCCCCGCCAGGAATACTTCACCTCACCCTCAGGCGTAGACTTTAGCACTCCCTTCTCGAGGTTGTGCGCGATCTGATCGCGCAGATCGTTCTCGACCTCCAGTTGGATGCGCTCTTCGTCCATCGGATCGATCACGCTGGTTTCCACCCGGTTTACCCGCAGAAACTCCTTGTGGCTTTGATAAAGCTGCCAGAACGACTGGTCCGGCCGTTGCCGGTTGATCTTGAAGTGCGGCGTCAGCTTCAAGCCATAGGAGAGCGGATAATTCCAGGTCGTCCAAATGATGCCCTCCTTGGCGCGCGAGGAAATCCGGAGGTAATAAAACGAGAGGTCGTTCTGCTCATTCAGGCAGATTGTGGCCTGCGCCCGATCTTCCTCCTTGTAAAAAAGACGGAAAAATTGCCGGTAATCTTCCCAATCCCAGCCGGCGTCGTTGATGTGGATGAAACCTTCGTTTTGAATCTCGGCCGTGATCTCACCGAGAGTGGGGAAAACGTCGGACGACGGTGGGCTTTTCGGGCGGAGCGCTTTTTCCTTCGGCAACCGGAGCGCACGGATGCGCGTAAGGATTTCCAGCCAGGGCAGAAAGAGCCACGCCAGCGCCGCAGCCAAGCCGATCGCCCAGCTCCCGGAAACAAAATAAACCCCCAGAAAAGTGGAGACGAGAATGCCGATCGCGCCTGCCATTTGGCCAAAGGAAGTCTGATAGCTCCGGAGGGCGACGCTGAGCACAGCAACGCCAAGCGTAAGAAAAAGGCCAAACAGCATTACGGCTCGATTCCGTGCTCGTTCAGAAATTTTTCCAACTGGTCGGTATCAAAATTAGCGAGCACTTCATCGCCAGCGACAAGGGTCGGGACATAGGTTTGGTCGGACATTTCCAACATGTCCTGGTACGCTTCGCGGTCCCGGCCGACGTCAATTTCGGTAAACCGGTAGCCGCGTTCGGTCAGGTACTCCTTGGCATCCATGCACCAGGAGCACCAGGCCCGGCTGTAAAGCGTGATATCGGTCGCCACAAAGGAAAATAAACCGACCGGTTTCTCCGCGTCAACCACGCCGGCCAACTCGATTGAGTCGATCTTTCAGTAGGCCTTCGCCCAAACAGCGCGGCGAGCGCTTGGTTTTCCCGTGAATGGGCAGATTCCGGCTTCAGGCGGAGCGGCCGGGTCGTGGAACGGAATACAGCGGATCGTTACCTTCAAATCGCTCTTGATCTGCTCTTCAACCTCCCGCGAGCCATCCCAGTGCGTCAGCGCGAACCCGCCGTGAATTTCCGGCTTCGCGGAGTTCTTCGGCGTAAAGAAGTCGTAGAACTCCTCTTTCGAATCGATCAGTCGGGTGTGGCGATCGCGAAACTCCCTGGCGCGATCAAGAAGATTTTGCTGGATTGAACCAAGCATCTCGAGAGCCTGGCCGACAAACTCGGACGTCGAGATGAATTCCTTGGATTTGACCGGCTGGTCCCGCCGGCTGACCGCGACATTGCCGGACTCCAGATCGCGCGGTCCCAGCTCGACCCGGAGGGGGACGCCTTTCTTGATCCATTCCCAATTCTTTAGACCGCCACCGAGATCGCGCCGGTCGACCTCCACTTCCAGCGGGGTGCCGAAAAACAGGAGCTTGCGTAGTTCCCCCGCCATGTTGCCGGCCGCCTCCAGGACACGGTCCCGCGTATCCTCCTTTGGGGTGATTGGCAAAATAACAATATGGGTCGGCGCGACCCGAGGAGGCAGAACAAGCCCATCATCGTCGCTATGCGCCATGATCATTGCGCCGATCAAGCGCGTGGTCATCCCCCAGCTTGTCGTCCACCCGTATTCCTGCGTTCCGGAGCGGGAGTGAAATTGAATCCCGCTGGCCCGGGCAAAATTCTGGCCGAGGAAATGCGAGGTGCCGGCCTGGATGGCTTTCCGATCCTGCACCATTGCCTCGATACAAAGAGTCTGCACAGCGCCGGGGAAACGTTCGCTTTCCGATTTCTCTCCGGTGAAAACCGGGATGGCCATATGATCGCGCACGAAAGTTTCATAGACGCCGAGCATCTGCTTCGTCTCCGCGCGAGCCTCCGCTTCCGTCTCGTGGACAGTATGCCCCTCCTGCCAGAGGAACTCGGTCGTGCGCAAAAAAATGCGAGGCCGCATTTCCCAGCGGACGATATTGCACCACTGATTCAGGAGAATCGGAAGGTCCCGATAGCTCTGCACCCATTTGGCGTAACTGGCCCCGATAATCGTCTCCGAAGTCGGCCTGACCACCAGTGGTTCGGCTAGCGGACTGCCCGGCACCATCTTTCCTTCCGCATTGATCTCCAGCCGGGTGTGGGTGACGACGGCGCATTCCTTGGCGAAGCCTTCCACGTGCGCCGCCTCCCGCTCGAAATAGCTCAACGGAATGAAGAGCGGAAAATAGGCGTTGCGATGCCCGGTCGCCTTGAACATGGCATCGAGCTGACGCTGGATGTTTTCCCAGATGCCGTAGCCCCAGGGCCGGATGACCATGGAACCGCGGACATCGGAGGATTCGGCCATCTCGGCGGCGCGAATCACCTGCTGATACCACTCTGGGAAATCTTCGTCGCGCCGTGGGGTGATGGCGGTTTTGGCGGCAGATGTTTGGTTGGCCATGAGAGAAAGGGGGAAAATTACTCTTGCGAAACGAAATGACCAGCGGCCTTTTCTAGGCGAGAGACGCAACTTTCCCGGGCTGCCGGGTTATAACTATTACCAATCAATGAAACGAAATTTTCTCCTCCTCGTTCCGGCTCTTGCTGTCGCGCTGCAGTTCGTCCCCGCGGCGGCTTTCGCGCAGCCACCGGACAAACCGTTCCGGCCCTTCCAAAACGAACGGCGCGCCCGTTGGACGAATCTGAGTGAAGAAGATCGAGCGAAGCTCAAAGCGGCGCATCAAAAAGCCCTGGAGGACCCGGCGGTTCGTGCGGCCCAGGAAAAACTTCGCCAAGCCCGGCGCGAGTTCCGGCAGGTGATGCGGCCGGCGATGTTAAGGGCGGACCCCTCTGTGCAGGCGATCCTGGACAAATTGCGTCCGGAACGGCCGGACTGAGAATAGGGGCTGGTTCGCCCGGCTCTTAGAAATTCCTCGCCACGAGCGTAGCTGCCGACTCCTGCCCGCGCTCCGCGTAGCCGCCGGCGAAGTCCATGCTGCAAACGGTCCCGAACCGCGCGTGCCGGCCAAAGGCGGCGCCTGCGAAGTTGAAGCCCGGATTGAAAATATTTTGGCGATGCTTCCGCGCCGGCAAACCGTCGTCAATGATCAGGGCAAGCACGACATCGCGGGCAGATGATTTCCCATAGGAAATATTCTCGCCCCAACTGCCGCTCGCCATTCCATAGCGAGCGATTCTTTGCCCCGCGTGGCTCCGGTCTTTTCCTTCGTGCCCGAAGCCGCCGTCAGCCTGATCCGCGCAATGGTCGGCTGCGGCCCGGGACATTCCCGGAGAAAACACGAATGGCGGAAGCGGTTGTGATTTTTCCAGAAAACGGATGGCGTCATCAAGGGCCCTTGTGCCTTCTTTCGTCCGGATTCGAGTGCGGCCGGGAAGAACCATAACGTTGCCATTCATGTGGGTTCGCAACTCTCGGACAAAACCAGCGTAGAGCGCCGGATTCTGGCGCGCGAGATTCATTTCCCGAATCACCGCGCGAGCCGAATCACCGCCGTCCTCTCCCTTGTCGGGTGAAGCAAAAGTGGGGAGAGCGAGAAAGAGGAGCAAAACGGCGGAACAGAAGAAGGCGCGCATTATAGTAATTATAAGCAGCTCGGGTGCCAGCCTTCTCCCGGCGCCGGCTCGGGCACTCGCGATTCCCCGGGCCGATTGGCCTCGGAACAAGCATTTGACACCCACCCACCCCGCCCGTAATTTCCGTGCCCTTTCCGCTCCGATGAAGACCTTTTCCGCAAAAGCCAACGAAGTCCCCCGCAAATGGTGGATCATTGATGCCAACAACCAGGTGCTGGGCCAGGTCGCCGTAAAGGCGGCCAACCTGCTCCGGGGCAAAGAAAAACCGATCTACACCCCGCATGTGGATACCGGCGATTTCGTCGTCGTGATCAACGCCGAAAAAGTGCGGTTGACCGGGAAAAAAGAAGAGCAAAAGAGCTTCATGAGTTTTTCGGGGTTCGTGGGCGGCCACAAATCGGAAAACGCCCGGGCGCGCCGCGCTCGCCATCCGGAATTGCTCGTCGAGCGAGCGATCCGCGGCATGATTCCGCACAACAAACTCGGCCGCGCAGTTTATCGG
>JBAPMH010000277.1:0-2760 GCA_049278515.1 Chthoniobacterales bacterium | reverse complement strand
TTCATCACCAGCGTGGTAATGAAAGAGGTAACGCGAAAATCCTGCTGGGGATCGTCGTTCAGCACGAGGAGGTCGAGCTGATCGCAACGATCGATCAACCGCGAGAGCAATTTGTTCACGCGGAATTTTCTTTCGTTCGTCCACTGGCAGACGGAGTTTAGGAGCCGCCGCCGGCGCCGCCGCAAATAAACAGCGGCGGTGATTCGTCCCGGGCCGGGGGTGGTGGAAAATAGTTCGCGCAGATCGGCATCGTAAAAATCGGGATAGGTATCTTCATAGAGCTTGCGCTTCTGCGCGTAATACGTCTTGAGCTTTTGTTTGAGACAATCGTATTCCGCCGGTCGGTAATCCGGCATGTGAATGGGTGGCTTGCCCGCGAACGACCGCATCAATTCGCCGACGTATTCGAGTTTCTGGAGCGCCTTCCAGCCGGTGTAATGCTTGCGCCAGTCCGCTTCGGGAGTCAGCCAGACCGCGAACGTCTCCGCGAAATCTTCGTCGGGATGGCTCTGCGCGTACCAGTCGTCCAGGTTGACGACGTAGCTGCGGCTGAAGGGCTGCGGATGATAAACGTCCGGCGTTTGGTCGCGCGAAGTTTTGCCGAACGCTTCCTGCCATTTCTTCTTTCGCGGCAAATAATAGGCGTAGCTGTAAGCGTGGGCCGCCTCGTGCCGGATGAGTTTCATGAACGACTCCGGCGTTCCGCCCTCGACTTCGAGCATCATGGTTTTTTCCAGGGCGCGCAGACGATCGTGGACGAGAAAGAAAGGAATGAAGATCGCCGGGATCCCGACCGGGACAAACCACTCATCGCCGATGTGACAAGGCGGATGGAAGGCCAGCCCTTTCGCGGACAGCTCGTCGTAAAGCTGCTTGATCAGCGGCTCGAGACCCGATCCGTCCAGTTTGAGCCCGAGCTGGGAAATGCGGCGCTCGAGAAGTTCCTGGTCGCTGAGTGAGGCCCAATCTGCCGGTTCCATTTCGCCGCACCGTATCAGGCGGGCGCGGTCGTGTCATGTCAACATGGAGCCGGGTAGTGTCCTAATTTTTAGGACACTACCTGGAGCCGGCACGCCCTCGGGCCGGACGGCTCTGCGACTTAATCCACGTAACGTTGCGCGATTGGCATTCGGCGGCCGACGCCGAAGGCGCGGCTCGTTACTTTGATGCCGGGCGCGGCTTGCGCGCGTTTGTATTCGTTGATGTCCACGCGGCGTTGCACCCAGCGCACTGTCTTTTCGTCGAACCCGTGCGCGACGATGTCGCGCGCGCTCAGATTTTCTTCGACGTAGAGCCGCAGGATTTCGTCGAGCACATCGTAGGGCGGCAGGGTGTCCTGATCCTTTTGGTCCGGTTTCAACTCGGCGCTCGGCGGTTTCTCAATCGTTGAGACCGGGACGATCTCGCGTTCCCGGTTCATCCAGCGGGCCAGCTGGAAGACCATCGTCTTCGGCACGTCGCTGATGACCGCAAGGCCGCCCGCCATGTCGCCGTAGATCGTGCAGTAGCCCACCGCCAGCTCGCTCTTGTTCCCCGTGCTCAGCACGATGTGGCCGAACTTGTTCGAGAGCGACATCAGGGTCATCCCGCGGAGGCGCGCCTGCATGTTCTCTTCGGTCGTGTCTTCCGGAAGGCCGGCAAAGATTTCCGTAAACTGGGCCTTGAACGCCGCAAAAGCGTTCGCGATCGGAATCTGAAGGCACTTGATGCCGAGATTGTTCGCGAGGGCGACGGCGTCATCGATGCTTCCCTTCGAGGAATAGGGGCTCGGCATCGAGACCCCGACGACGTTCGCCGGGCCGAGCGCCTCGACGGCAATCGCGGCCACGACTGCGGAATCGATGCCGCCGCTCAAGCCGAGCACAGCCGATTTGAAACCACATTTCGCCAGATAATCGCGGACCCCGAGCGAAAGGGCCGCGAACAGATCGGCGGACGACTCGCTTTCCACAAGTTGGGTTGGTTGCGCCGTTTCGGTATCAACGACCGTCTCCGTGGTGCGGAACCCGGGCAGTTGCGCAATCAGTTGCCCGGCTGAATTCACCGCGATGGAGTTGCCGTCGAACACAAGCTGGTCGTTCCCGCCGACGGCATTGCAATAACAGATCGGCCGGTTGTGGGCCCGGGCCAGGGCCGAAACCATCTCGTGCCGGATCGCCGGTTTGTTGAGGCTGAACGGCGACGCGCTGAGATTAAGAATGATCTCAGCGCCTTGTTCGACGAGAGCCCGGACCGGTTCGAGATCGTAGAGGGGCCGCGGCAGGTAATGCTCCGTCCAGATATCTTCGCAAATGGTCACGCCGATTTTCTTGTTGCCGAGGAGCAGCGGTTTCACGTTGCACTCCGGTTCGAAATAGCGGTCCTCATCGAACACGTCGTAGGTCGGCAGAAGCGACTTATGGGTCTTCGTAATCGGCGCTCCCGGTTGAAGGAGGGCGGCGGCGTTGTGAAAAGGTTTCCCGCGTCCCTGGTTGCGCTCGACGAAACCGACCAGGAGGGCGGCATTGCGCAGCCGGGCCTGAAGCTTGTCGAGGATCTCGAGGTTTTGGGGGACGAATTGCGATTTGAAGACGAGGTCCTGCGGCGGATAACCGGTAATGGCAAGCTCCGGCGTGACGACGAGTTCCGCTCCGGCCGCCGCGAGCCGCTCATAGGCGCCGGCGATTTTCTCGAAGTTTCCGCTCAGATCCCCAACGGTAGGGTTAATTTGAGCGAAACCGATCTTCACCTCTCAAGAAGCATCAAGGAGCGGCGATTTGC
>JBAPMH010000276.1:0-1787 GCA_049278515.1 Chthoniobacterales bacterium | reverse complement strand
GGATAGCACCCTTTCTCGAAATCAACGGCGCGCGCGTCGAGCCCGGCTTCCGCAGGAAGCACGCGATCGTCGATCTCATGCCCGAAACGTGGCGTCCCGGCGCGTACGCGCAGGACCTCGAGCTCGGAGTCGTCGATCGAGGGCTCGACTTCCTCGTCGAGGACTTCCACGGCGGGCACGCCGTAGTCCGTGGTCGGAATGCCGCCGCTCCCGCCGAGAACGACTGAAGACGTGTGCTGCTCCGCAGCGATCTCGCACTTCGTCGCGAACCGCGAGCGGAGGAGGATCGAGCGAACGCGCTCTCCGAGGCCGTCCTCCGTGAGCAGCAGGAAATCGTCGACGCCACGACGGAGCACGACGAGCGGCGCGATGACGCGCGCCTTTGCTGTCAACAACAATGCCTCGCACGAGTCGTCAATGCCGAGCGCCTCGACGTCGTTCGAGACCATCGCCTGGAGGTATGAGGCCGCGTCCGGCCCGCGCACGCCGACGAAGTCGCGTGGCCGTCGCGCAGTTCGCATCGCCGTAAGCTCCATCGGACTAGTGTTGCAGCCGTGTTCCGGGGCAGAGCGGAGCGAAAGGTCATCGACGCCGGCTACGACCCTGCGCGCTTGCCACCCGGCCAGTACCTGACCGAGAAGTGGCCGGTTCTGCACGCCGGCTCGATCCCGCATACCGACCTCGCGACCTGGGACTTCTACGTCTCCGGAGAGGTCGAGAATCCGATCCGGATCTCGTGGGACGAGCTGAACGCGTTCCCACGGACGACCCACACCCAGGACATCCACTGCGTCACACGCTGGAGCCGCTTCGACGCCACGTTCGAAGGCGTCCACTGGGGCGCGCTCGAGCCGCTCGTGAAGCCGCTCGAGTCTGCGCGCTTCGTTGTCGCGCACGCCGAAGAGGGCTATACCGCGAATGTGCCCATCTCGTTCCTTCGCGCCCCGTTGTCGCTCCTCGCGACCCACGCCGACGGCGAGCCGCTCACACCCGAGCACGGCGGCCCACTCCGCCTCGTGATTCCCGGGAAGTACTTCTGGAAGAGTGCGAAGTGGCTCCGTGGGATCGAGCTCACCGCGAACGACCGGCCCGGCTTCTGGGAGCGCTACGGCTACCACAACGACGCCGATCCGTTCAAGGAGGAGCGGTACGGATTCTGAGGGGTCGACGATTCCCCCGGAAGGGGGACGAGGTCAGAGCCCGTTCCGACGACAACCTGGGTAACCCAATCCTCCCCAGTTCTTCCCCCTCTGAGTGGCCGTCCCAGCGGCCACTCGACTTTCGGGGGTAGATCAGCAAAAGGGCCGGCGAAAGCCGGCCCTTTTGCGTGGCGGCATTCGCATGGCCCTACGCGGCAACCGGTGTCGCCTGGGGCGAGATGCCTGCTGGAGTCGCGGCGAATGCTGCAGATGACTCGACCGCGTACGACACATTGACGCTCGCGTCCCCGAGAGTCTCATCAACGTACCGCTGCACGTCGTCGACCGAGTTGCTCTCCCAGAGACACGTCACGAACTTCCCGTCCTGGCTCGGATAGAACTGGAGCACCCGCGTGTCGCTGGGAGCACCCTCACCGCGCTTGAGACGCTCGCCCCGCGCGAATGCGGACGGAGGATCCGTCAATCGGTGCTGAACGATGACGAACATGACCACTCCTTTCGTAACACGTTACGTTACATGTAACGTAACGTAACAGGTCACGGTATAACCGTCAACATGGGACGCCCGCGCGAGCATGACGAGCAAACCCGGGTCGCACTCCTGGCTGCGGCGGAACGGCTCGTGGC
>JBAPMH010000275.1:0-3502 GCA_049278515.1 Chthoniobacterales bacterium | reverse complement strand
CCCTCAGCGCGGACGGGACGGAACTGAAATTCGAGAACGTGGACGCGAAAGGCGAAAAGCCGAAGGCGGAGAAGGACGCGAGCTGGGGTAATTTCAAGCCGGGAACGCGGCTCTGGAAGAAATCGGTGATCCCGTTCCAGCAGGGCCAGACCCGGGAGATCGCGATCCGGTATCGCTCCCCTTATGCCGCCAACCAAAGCTCGGTCTCCGACGACGGCCACTCGGAGGCGTTGTATTTCCGCTACTCACTCTCGCCGGCGGCGACCTGGAAGGGACCGATCGGGAAAGGAAAAATCACGGTCAATTATCTTCATCCGCGCCCGGAAGAAATCTCGATCGCGAAACCGAAAGACCGGTTTAAGAAAGTGACCGATACCCAGTTCGTCCGGGAATTTCAGAACCTGAAACCGACCCTCGCCGACGACATCAAAATCATTGTCCACCCGGCCTACGACACCTATCCGGCCCACGGCGAATTCCAGGTGAACTACGAAGACCAAAAGTTCCGGGCCGAATACGTTATCGAAAAAAACCGCTACTTTATTCAGCACAGCGACTACGACGCGGTGGCGAGCTCGACCCGCAAGCCGATACCGGCGCCCACGCCCGATCCAAACAAGAAGGAATCGGCCGATTCCTCGGAGACGGAGCGCGAGATCACGTTCGAGGTCGATAATATCAAGGGGCTCGCTTCCAGCGCCTGGGCGGAAGGCGTCGACGGCGACGGGATCGGCGAGAACATCACCCTCACGGTGCACAAGCCGAAGCCGTTGGAGGCGATCATGATCATGCCGGGCTCCAAGGGTTACGACGGGACGCTTTGGGCGAAGAACAATCGGGTGGCTGAGCTCGAGATCACCTTGAACGGCGAGCATACTTTCACCGTCGCGATTCCGGACGAACAATTCGGCGCGCTCTATCCGATTCCGGTCCGCGGTTACACGAAACCGGTCAGCAACGTGAAGCTGACAATTAAGAAAGTGCATCCCGGGACGAGCGGCGACACCTGCATCTCGGACGTTCAGCTCCGGATTCCGCTCACCCAAAAACCGAAAATTCAGGGTGCCCGGTGAGCTGGCGCTGGATCGGCGTGGTTCTAATTGTCGCTGCCGCCCGGTGCGCGGGAGCGGGGCAGATCACTCTTCCAATATACATGGAGGACAGCCACGCCGGGTCGTTCTACTGGCTGGCCGGGCAGCTCGACCTCGACGAGGAACACACCCTGGTTCACTTCGACGCGCATACCGACGCATCGGGGATTTACGATTCGGACCAAATCCGGGAGCGCTTGCGCCGGGTTGGTTCGCTGGAGGAACGAGGGGAGCTTCTGCAGCGTTGGCGGGAGAAGGGGGCAATCCAATGCTACAACTGGATCGAGCCGCTCATGCCGGCGCCGGTTTCCAACGTGCTCTGGGTGCGCCGGAACGGGGTCAGCGAACGCGAAGCGCGCGAACAACTCGATGGTCACCTCGAAGCGGCCCCGCGCGCGTCCGGGTCGTTCCGCGACCGTTACCGGGTGGTCGAGTTCGATCGGCTCCGAGCGCATTTGAAGGACGCACGGCCGATCATTGTCACGATCGACCTGGATTATTTTGCGGACGTACCGGCGAACCGGCGCGCGGCGGAATTCGAGCGAGTTTGGAAATTCGTCGTGGAATGCAGAAACCTGCGCGCGGTCACCATCGCCATTTCGCGACCGTATCTGAAGAGCAACGAACAGGCGGACGATCTGGTGCGTCTGGCGCTGGCGGCGTCGTTATCGTTGCCGATGGCGACGATTCAATTCGAGCCGTTTGCCACCGTCGGGAACGACCGCTCGTTACGCGCGCGGGAGTTTCAACGGCGGAAGGAGGAAGTCCCGGCTTTCCAGCTCGCGAAGGTCTCGAAAGAATTGCGCGCCCTTTTGATCGCAAACCGCGACCGGATCGCGGTGCAAACGAACCCGGAAGACTGGGGGCGTCAGCTCGAGGCGTGGGAAAAAGAAACGCCGCCGGTTCGGCTCGCCGTGAGAGATCATGAGCCATCGACGGATCGGTTTTGGCGACTTCCAGCCGGAGAGGACGCGCAAATCGAACTCGAAACGGACGCGGCGATAACGCGGATCGAGTGGGTGGCGCTCGTCCCGGAATACGGGCGTTGCAACCTGACTGACGACGGTTCGGACCAGACCCGATTCGCAGTCGGGGCGCCGCCGCGGCCGCGTTGGAAGGAAGTGCGGTTGCCTGGAAATGATCGCACGCTTCCACTTGGCGGCGCCTACCCGCCTTCGCGAGAGCTCGGCGCGGTGCGCGTGAAAGCACGCGTGGAGATGAATGGACGTCTGCGCGAGACGCCGGTTATCGAGGTGAGGCGGTTTGCTGGAGCCGGTTTTCGCGCTGCGCTCACGGAACAGTTTAGGTTGCCGTACCTCTTCGGGAGCGGCGAATTGCGGGCCGGAGATGAGACCGGTCCCGAAACCGGGTTCGGCGCGGATTGCGCGAACTTCGTCGTCTACGCGTTGCGCCGGCAAGGTTATCCGGTGCCTTGGTCGAATCCGAGACAACTGAAGAAGTATCTCGAGCCGGTCGCGCAAAACCTCCGGCCGGGGCAAGGGAAGATCGACGCGGCAACGATCGACGCCGGATTGATCGTTCACCTGGGAAGTCACGTCGCGGTGGTCATGGAAGACCGGCCGCCGCTCGGGGTCCTGGATGACAGCGACCGGGTGGCGCACCAACTGGAAGGCGTTCCGGAGATTCTGTCGTTAAGCCGTTTGCTTGCCTCTCGGAAGGCAGATCGGTTCGACCTTTGGCGGGTGCCGAACCGGCGCGACCAAATCGATCTTCTCGTAGGCGGCGACGTGATGCTTGGACGCACCGTGGGGAACGAAATCGAGCGCGGCGCGGATCCGTTCGGCGGGATTCGATCAATGTTCGCCCGCGCCTTCGCGCGAATCGTTAATCTGGAATGCGTCCTCTCCGACAAGGGCACGGCGGTCGCCGGAAAACGTTTTTGCCTGCGAGCGCCCGACGATGCGCTTCGAGTCCTGTCCTCGGCTCGGTTAAGTGCGGTCAGTCTCGCGAACAATCACGCGGCGGATTTCGGGCCGGTTGCGCTCTTCGATGCGATGGAGCGTTTGCGCGCGAAAGAGATCGCGCCGATCGGCGTCGGCGAGACGGTTGAGCGCGCCTATGCTCCTCATTTTTTCACTACGCCGACGGGAATGAAGGCGGCCGTGATTGCGCTGGACGATGTCGAGGAAAACTCGGAAGCGGTCGCGAGCGCGCGTAACCGGGAACGGGTGAGGTCGGCCCTGGCGACCGCCCGGCGCGATGCATCGTTCGTCCTGGTGTTTCTGCATTGGGGTGAGGAAAACAGGAGCGGCGTGACGGAGCGCCAGCGCGAACTGGCGCGCTGGCTAATCGATCACGGCGCGGACGCAATCGCGGGGAGCCATCCCCATTGTGTCCAGCCGTTCGACGCCTATCGCGGCCGGCCGATCATCTATTCGTTAGGCAATCTC
>JBAPMH010000274.1:0-9494 GCA_049278515.1 Chthoniobacterales bacterium | reverse complement strand
GTTATACCGTGCCAGCGTCTCATCAAAATGATCCGGGCTGTGGGAATGCTTTACTTCCAACAATTCCAGAGGAGTTGATTTTCCCTTCACAATTGCCCGGTCGACCAGCCGCACCTGGGGTGGCTGGGAAAGTTTGGCGTAAGCTTCGCGAGTTATCAGAAAGAGGACGCCGTAGTATTTCGTGAGAGATTCGACGCGGGCCGCGGCGTTAATAAGGTCGCCTACCAGTCCGTAATCAAGGCGTTGTGCGGAACCTTTGTTCCCGATCAGGGCTGTGCCGCTATGCAAAGCCACGCCGTATCCGAAAAGCGCCTTCAACTTCGGTTCGAGATTGGTCCGCAGCTCTTCCATCCCGGTGATGAGATTGAGGGCGGCGCGAAAAGCACGGTCAGCCGCATCCGGTTGCGCGTGGGGAGCGCCCCAATAGCTCAGGAACTGGTCTCCGAGAAAGTGTTCCATGCTCCCATCCTCGGCCAGAATCGCATGGGTCTGGGTTTCAAAAACCTGGTTCAGAAGTTGGAACATGCCACCAGGTCCGAGCAGTTCCGCGATCGATGTCGAATTCCTCAAGTCGGTCAGCAGAACGGTAATCTCCGCCTGTTGCGGCTCCATCGAGCCGGGATTCTTGAGGACCTGCTCCATGATGTGCGGCGAAAAATAGAGACTCATGGTCGAGCGAAGCTTCAGCCGCTGGATGAACTCGTAGCTTTGCCTGCGCCCGAGTTCGACAAAGGTCACCAGACTCCAGACCACACTCGCGGACATCAATCCGGGGACCCATCCCGTCCTCAAAATGAAGAATGCGCTCAAAGCGCAACACGCTCCGACGCCTGCAACCCATAAGAGAAGAAGAGCGACCGTCCCACGAAAGAACGTCGCGAAAGCCCCCAGGACAATCAGGCCCAGCACGGCAGCGGCATCGATCCAGGGCGGGCTTCGCCGAAGCCAGGCACGTTGGATAAGATCGTTTAGGGCCGTCGAATGAAGGACGACGCGTGGTTGATTGGCCGCGATCGAAGTGGTGCCCATATCTCCCAGCCCGGCGCCATAGTAGGAGACAAGGATAATCGCGTTGGTTAAAGGTTGGGCGTTGCTGGTTCGACTCGTTTGGTAAAGAGAGTCAAGCTGCGCGACATTGTAGTGCCGAAACGTGCCGGGGCCCCTGCCCGTCCACGGACTTCGGTAATTCAACAGAACCGGAGCCAGCTTCAGTTCCCGCGGCTCCGTTGTCGTAAAATCGCTCGATAATTCCTCCCAGCGCAGCACCCGAGGCGTCACGAAGGTCACCCCCTCCCAGGTAATGTCCCGCCAGGCCAGATAGCAGGCGAGGGCCAGCGAAGGTTGGTACGTATCGGAGCCGGCCCGCTGCGCGTAATCATAACGACGCAATACTCCGTCACTGTCCGCCTGAACATTGATCAATCCGGCCGGCAACACTCGTTCGCGAAACGGAAAAGACCGAACCCGTTCTTCCCCCCCTTGCTCGGGTGAGGGCAGCAGGGCCTCGGCGAAGACAATTGTCCGGTTCTGCCCCTTGTTCCGCTCGACTTCTTTCAGGATCGGATCGGCCATGGCTTCATTACCGCGGCCAAACACCACGTCGAACGCGACTACCTTCGCGCCCAGCTCGAACGCCTGCCGGATAATGTTGGCCGCGTTTTGATATTCCTGCTCGAGCGTCGGCACCTTCCGCAAATCCGCCTGCGTAATATTAACGTGAACAATGCTCGGATCGGCTGGAGGCGCCTGACCGCGTTCGTATCTCCAGCGCAGGATCTGGCCGAACCAGCGCATCTCCAGTCCTTCCAGCGGATTTCCGGCAGCCAGAATCCAGAGGGCCATCGCCCCGCAAATTGCGACGAGAAGAGGCCAGGACGATCTCAGCCAGACCTGTTCACCCACAGGCTTATTCCTGGCAGAATCGCCAGGCATCATTTTTTGTCCGCGCCTTCGCTGGAAAGAACCAACACTCCCGGGCGATCCGCGGCGAAATTAGCCCCCTGGGCAAACTGCCGCCAGGGAAAAGCAGTGCCGCGAAATACGCCTCCCACTTCCGGTTCGCTCGCCGGTGCTGGGTTTACCTTTTCCTGCGCACTCGTGATGCGTCCAATGAGCTCCTTCAGCTTGCCGGTTTGCAGGGCCAGAACACGGTCGTCCACCTTGGGATTCTGCATCGCGTCCACCAGCTTCTTTGCTTCCGCGATTTCCTTGGAATCGGCCGTGAGGAACAGGACGTAAAAATCGAAGGGGCCGCTTGCTCCAGACCAGTCCCATTTCACCGGCGTCTTCGGCAGGAGAATCTCTTCAAAATCGCCCGGGACCTCCGAAAGTTGCGGCCGCCAGCCATTGGCCAGTTTTCCATCTTTTGTCAGGGCGGCCACCAGCACGGTGCATTTTTCGCTGGCATCGACATACGCGCGAACTGTTCTCCCGGAACCAGGAGGCGAGGACACTTGGAAAAGTTCTTCTTTTTCCGGTGGGCCGGGCTCGAAGAGCGAGATACAGACCCGCCCATGCGGCTTATCGTCATCGACCGCAACAGCTGCAAGTCCGCCGGACGCGGCCATCAGCCCGAACAAAAGGTAATAGAATTTCGCCATCGAGAACGCGCTTATCATAGACGGAGCAACTCCGCCTCATTTGCATGGAGTTTACCATAAACGCGAAGTTACTCCGCGAACCAGCGGAAACGTTCGGGAAATCCAGCGCTGATTGAAATCAGCGACTTCGCCTACCCACGATCTGCGTTTCCTCCGCCAGGGAGTGGATCGGCTTGTTGAATCAGGGCATCCAACCGGTTTAAATCCACCGGCTTAATCAGGTGGTGATTGAACCCGCAATCATGGCTGCGCCGGAGATCCTCCTCCATGCCAAATCCGGTCAGGGCGATGCCGAAAATCGGGTGATCGTTCTTGAGTTTCTGCATGAGCTCGATTCCGCTGCCGTCCGGCAACCCAATGTCGCTCACCAGCACGTCGAATTGCTCGTTCGCGGCCGCTTCCAGAGCAGTTTGGACGCTGTCTGCCGGCTGGACGTGGTACCCGCGTCGCCGCAGAAGCTGGGTCAAGGAACGATTCGTATCTTCGTGATCCTCGACGAGAAGAACGCGCAGCGGCTTATGCACCGCGGCAACTGACGGCGCGGCATGCTCCCTCCCGGCGATTACCGAATCCACGATCGGAAAAACCGCCGTAAACTTAGCCCCCTTATCCCGGCCCTCGCTCTCCGCGATTAATCTTCCCTGGTGCGTTTCAACCAGCGCCTTGCTGATCGCGAGGCCAAGCCCGAGTCCGCCGAATTGGGTCCGCTCCCCCTGCTCAAACGCATTGAAAATTTTCGGGAGCGTTTCCGCGTCGATTCCCATTCCAGTATCGGAAACGCAAACCCACAGTTCATTCTCACGGTTCTCCGTCCGAATCTCCAGGTGTCCGCCTTCCGGCGTAAATTTAACCGCGTTCTTGATGAGGTTCCAAAAGATCTGCTGGAGCCGGGCCGGATCGGCCTGGAGCGTCATCTTCTCCGCGGCGAATTCGGTTCGAAGATTGAGTTTCTTTTTCTCAATGTCGGCCTGGCAAATCTCCAGGGCGCTTCGCAGGAGCAGGTGCGCATCGACCTCCTCGAGATTCAACTGGACCTTTCCCTTGCTGATTCGAGTCAGGTCGAGCAGATCGTCGATCAGGCGCGCTTCCAGTTGGACATTACGCCGGATCATCTGGAGCGAAGCGCGCAGCTCGTCGGACAACTCCTCACTCTGTTCGAGGGCGAGCACGGAGGTGAGAACCGGGGTAAGAGGCGTGCGTAGTTCATGGCTAAGCATGGCCAGGAACGAATCTTTGGCGCGATTTGCCCGCTCGGATTCAGCGCGCGCCTTTTGCGCGGACTGATAAAGACCGGCGTTGTCGAGCGCGAGCGCCGCCCGGTGAGCCAATTCCTCCGCGAGCGAAAGTTCGTCCGGCCCGCAAATTCGTCCCGGACTCGTATTGATCATCACGAGCGCGCCGAGGACCCGATCATGCGTCCGGAGCGGCACGGCGATAAACGATTTCGCCGACAAGGAACGGAGCCAGTCGCGATCGGATTTTTTCGTGAATACTTCGCGGAGCTCGCCGTTGTGCAGATCGCAAACCAGTTGCGATTTTCCGGTCTTCAAAACGTGGATGCCGCTTATTTGGGCGGCGTCGCTCGATGGAAATTCTGTTGCCAGCCGCTGCATCAAGGGTTCATCCGGATCGCGATGGGCGACCGCAACCTGCCGCATCGTGCCCTCCTCTTCGGCCGCCAGCACGATGCAAAAATCAGCCACCCGCGGGACGACCAGCTCCGCGAGATTGCGAAGCGTTTCGTCATAATCAAGCGAACTGGCCAGGACGTTGCTGGCGTCGGCGAGAAACGCGAGCCGCTCCTGCCCCGCTTCCGCTTCCGCCCGCGCGGCCTGTTCGCGAATTAGTTTTTCGCGCTCTTCCGCCTGCCGCTTCACTTGCTCGGTTTTCTTGAAGAGATCGACGAACACAGCGATTTTGGCGCGCAGGATTTCCGGCACGACCGGGGTCAGGATGTAATCGACGGCCCCGATCGAATACCCACGCGTAACATGGGTCTCCGTGTCGTTGACCGCGCTGATGAAAATGATCGGCGTGGTTTCGGAGCGCGGCCGCTGCCGGATCATCACAGCGGTTTCGAAGCCATCCATTATCGGCATGTTCACGTCGAGCAGGATGACGGCGAAATCCTGCTTGAGCAGGCAGCGGAGCGCTTCCTTTCCGGATCGGGCGCAGACGATGTTCTCGTTTAGGTCGGAAAGGATCGTCTCATAGGCCAGCATCTTGTCCTGCCGATCGTCGACAATCAGGATGCTGACCTTTTGCTCGGCCACCTCCTTTTCCGTCGCGTTGGGATCCGCGGGCATTTCTAGCGGTGCAGCCAATTGCGCAATAACGTGAGCAGTCGCTCGGTATCGACCGGTTTGGAAATGTAATCACTCGCCCCGGCGTCGATGCATTTCTCCCGATCGCCCTTCATGGCCTTTGCGGTCAGCGCAATGATCGGGAGTTGCTCGAATCCGTACATCTTCCGGATAGCACGAATGGTTTCGTAGCCGTCCATTTCCGGCAGCATGATATCCATCAACACCAGATCGGTGTCCGGCTCGTCCTTCAACAACTCAAGCGCGGCTTTCCCGGTCTCCGCGGAATGCACATCCATTTTGTAACGCTCGAGCATGCTGGTCATCGCGAAAATGTTTCGGATGTCGTCGTCGACGATCACCACTTTTTTCGCGGCCAGGATTTCATTCGGATCGTTGAGGCGGCGGAGAAGCTCGCGTTTGTCGTCAGGTAACGTCGCGGCATCGCGATGGAGCCAGAGCGCCGTCTGGTCGAACAACCGCTCTGGACTGCGCACGGTCTTCACAATCGTTGTTTGTGCCATCCGATTCAGTTTCTCTTCCTCCTCCGGCGACAGCTCCTTCGCGGTATAAACGATGATCGGCAAATGCTCGTATTCGTTTCGAATTTTCTCGATCAACTCGAAGCCCGACATGTCAGGCAGCATCAAGTCGAGCACGACGCAGTCGACCGGCTCGTTCCTCAACCGTTCGAGGGCCGCGCCCGCGTTCGGCGCTTCCACTACCTTGGCCGTCGAATTACCAATCAGTTGCCGAATCTCTTGGCGCTGGTTCTCGTCGTCTTCGATCACGAGCAGCTTCTTCGCCGCCGTCGCGTCCATTTCGTTCGCCTTTTCGAAGATCTCGCGAATCTGCAGTTCGTCGATCGGCTTCGTCAGGAAGCGAAGCGCGCCCATGCGGAGCGCATTCCGCGGCTCTTCTCGCGCCGAAATCACGAAGACGGGAATATGCCGGGTCGCCAGGTCGGATTTCAGCCGGTTCAAGATGTGCCATCCATCCATGTCGGGCAGACTGAGGTCGAGCGTGACCGCCGCCGGAGTAAACTCGCGGACCAAATCTAGCGCAGCCTTGCCGCGCGGTGTGACGACCGCCTTAAATCCATTCTGCCGGGCAACTTCAAGAAGCCACTGCGCGAAATCGCGGTCGTCCTCGACGATCAGGACCGATTTTTCGCCGGGTAAAATGTTGGCGCGATCGTCGGCGAGCGTGAATTCCAGAGGCTCCGGTTCCGCCGACTCGCCATTGCTGACCGATTCCGGTTCCACCGGCTGCGGCATGATCCGCGCGGCGGCCCGCTCCATCGGCGAGACGCTGTAGTTTTGCGGCAGGAACAACGTGAACGTACTGCCCCTCCCCTCCGAACTTTCGAGCTTGATCTCGCCGCCGAGCACCCGCGCCAGTTCACGGCTGATGGCAAGGCCGAGACCCGTTCCGCCGTACTTGCGGCTGGTGCTGCCGTCCGCCTGCAGGAACGGCTCGAAGATCGTCGTTTGTTTGTCGGACGGAATGCCGATGCCGCTGTCGCTCACCGAAATGGCAAGCACGCTCTCCGCGCGGTTCAGGCTCTGGTTATCTGAGGACCAGCCGGCAGTCGTAGGCTCAACCCGCAGATTTACATAGCCGCGTTCCGTAAACTTGAACGCATTCGAGAGCAGGTTCTTCAAGACCTGATCCAGCCGCTGCGAATCGGTGAAGATGGCCGGCGGCACTCGTCGATCGATCTCGATGCCGAAATTGACCCCTTTTCCTTCCGCGACGTGGCGGAAAGTGCGCTCCATGGTCTGGCGCATTTCCTCGAACCGCACTTCGCCCACGTCGAGCGTGACCGTTCCCGACTCGATCTTCGACAAATCGAGAATGTCGTTAATCAGGCGCAGAAGATCCTTGCCTGATCCTCGAATCGTGCGCGCGTATTCGACTTGTTTCGCGCTAAGGTTGCCCTCCGGATTTGAGGAGAGCTGCTCCGCCAGAATCAGCAGGCTGTTCAACGGTGTCCGCAATTCGTGCGACATGTTCGCGAGAAACTCGCTCTTGTAACGCGAAGTGATCGAGAGCTGCTGCGCCTTGCCTTCGAGCGCCTGCCGCGCTTGCTCGACTTCGCGGTTCTTGCGTTCCACTTCCTCGTTCTGCTCGAACAATTGCCTCGCCTTTTCCTCCAGCTCCTGGTTGGTCTGCTGCAATTCTTCCTGCCGGCTTTGCAACTCGGACGCGAGCGATTGGGATTGCTTGAGCAGATCTTCCGTCCGGGTGTTCGCCTCAATCGTGTTCAACACGATCCCGATGCTTTCGGTGAGCTGATCGAGGAAGGCATGGTGCATCGGGCTGAACTGCTCCAGCGATGAAAGTTCCATGACCGCTTTCACCTGGCCCTCGAACAGGATCGGCAACACCACGATGTTTTTCGGCGCGGTTTCGCCGAGCCCGGAGCTCACCTGGATGTAATCCGGTGGCACTTTCGTCAACATGATCCGCTCTTTCTCGAGCGCCGCCTGGCCGACGAGACCTTCGCCGAGCTTGAAACGCGTGCTCACTCCCTTGCGCTCGCGGAACGCGTAACTCGCCAGGAGCTGGAGCTCGGGGTCTTCCGCTACTCCGTTCATCATGTAGAACACGCCCTGTTGCGCGGAGACGACCGGCGCCAGCTCGGAGAGAATCAGGCGGCCGACCGTCAACAGGTCGCGCTGGCCCTGCAACATCCGGGTGAACTTCGCGAGGTTCGTCTTCAACCAGTCCTGCTCGTCGTTGCGCAACGTCGTGTCCTTCAGGTTGCGAATCATCTCGTTGATGTTGTCCTTCACGAACGCGACTTCGCCCTGGGCATCGACCTGAATCGATCGCGTCAGGTCGCCTTTCGTCACCGCGGGGGCGACGTCGGCAATCGCGCGGAGCTGCGAAGTCAGGTTGCCGGCGAGCTGGTTCACGTTGTCGGTCAAATCGCGCCAGGTTCCCGCGGCGCCGGGCACGTTTGCCTGGCCACCGAGTTTTCCTTCCACGCCCACTTCGCGGGCCACGCTCGTCACCTGGTCGGCGAAAATCGCGAGCGTGTCGGTCATTCCGTTGATCGTATCGGCGAGCGCGGCGATCTCGCCCTTTGCTTCCACCAACAGTTTTTGTTTCAGGTCGCCGTTCGCGACCGCGGTCACGACCTTCGCAATGCCGCGTACCTGGTTGGTCAGGTTCCCGGCCATGAAGTTCACCGAATCGGTCAAATCTTTCCACGTGCCCGCCACGCCTTTGACGACCGCCTGGCCGCCCAGTCGTCCTTCCGTGCCCACTTCCCGCGCCACGCGCGTCACTTCGGAGGCGAACGAGTTCAGCTGGTCCACCATCGTGTTGACGGTGTTCTTCAGCTCCAGGATTTCGCCTTTCACATCGACGGTGATCTTCTTCGACAAGTCACCCGTCGCCACCGCGGTCGTCACCGCCGCGATGTTTCGCACCTGCGTCGTGAGGTTCGACGCCATGAAATTAACGGAATCGGTGAGGTCTTTCCACGTGCCGGAAACACCTTCCACGCGGGCCTGGCCGCCGAGCGCGCCTTCCGAACCGACTTCGCGCGCCACGCGGGTCACTTCCGACGCGAACGAACGAAGCTGGTCCACCATCGTGTTGATTGTGTCCTTCAGCTCCAAAATTTCGCCGCGGACATCGACCGTGATTTTCTTGGACAAATCGCCGTTCGCAACTGCCGTCGTCACTTCCGCGATGTTTCGCACCTGGCCCGTCAGGTTACCGGCCATCGAGTTCACCGAATCAGTGAGATCCTTCCACGTTCCCGCCACGCCCTTCACGTCGGCCTGGCCGCCGAGTCGTCCTTCCGTTCCTACTTCCCGGGCCACGCGCGTTACTTCCGACGCGAACGAGCTGAGCTGATCCACCATCGTGTTAATGGTGTTCTTCAGCTCCAGAATTTCGCCCTTCACATCGACGGTGATCTTCTTCGACAGGTCGCCGTTCGCGACGGCGGTCGTCACTTCCGCGATGTTTCGCACCTGACCGGTCAGGTTGCCGGCCATGAAATTCACCGAGTCGGTAAGATCCTTCCACGTTCCCGCGACTCCGCGCACATCGGCCTGGCCGCCGAGTTTTCCTTCCGAACCCACTTCGCGCGCCACCCGCGTCACTTCCGACGCGAACGATCGCAGCTGATCCACCATCGTGTTGATCGTGTCCTTGAGCTGCAAAATCTCGCCGCGAACGTCGACGGTGATTTTCTTCGACAAATCGCCATTGGCGACCGCCGTCGTCACTTCGGCGATGTTTCGCACCTGGCCCGTCAGGTTGCCGGCCATCGAGTTCACCGAATCGGTAAGATCTTTCCAGGTTCCGGCGACGCCCTTCACGTCGGCCTGACCGCCGAGCCGTCCTTCCGTGCCCACTTCGCGAGCCACCCGGGTTACTTCCGCCGCGAACGAGCTGAGCTGATCGACCATCGTGTTGATCGTGTTCTTCAGCTCCAGAATTTCGCCTTTCACATCCACCGTGATCTTCTTCGACAGATTTCCCGTGGCGACGGCGGTTGTCACGTCGGCGATATTGCGCACCTGGGCCGTCAGGTTACCGGCCATCGAGTTCACGGAATCCGTCAGGT
>JBAPMH010000273.1:0-4640 GCA_049278515.1 Chthoniobacterales bacterium | reverse complement strand
GGGGCTTTGCCCAGAACTTCCAGGGGAACACGGGAGCGGGCTTGGGCGACACGACCAACCTGACGTCGTTAATCACGGCGCACTCCAATGGGCTGTATTCGACCGGGCAGATCACGACGGGGACCGCGCCGGCGTTCGGGTATTACCGGAATGCGAGCGCGAGAGTGGACTTCAACTTCGATTCGACCGACGCGCGGACGCTGGCAGGGTTGAACGCGCAAGGCATCGGGATCGTGGTCTTCGGCGTAGCGCAAGGAGGAGCAACCCCAACGCCGACTCCAACGGCTACGGCTAGCGCTACCGCGACACCAACCGCGACAGCCACCGCAACAGCTACACCGAGCGCCACCGCGACCGCTACAGCTACCGCCACACCAACAGCGACGGCGACGGCGGCGCCGACGGCCACACCGACAGCGACGCCAAGCGGCATAACCCAGGCATTGAACCTGTCGACCCGCATGCGCGTGCAGGTGGGCGACAAGGTGGGAATTGGCGGGTTTATCATCACGGGCAGCACACCCAAGCACGTGATCGTGCGAGGAATCGGGCCGTCGTTGATTCATAACGGAATCACCGATGTGCTGGCGGATCCGATCCTCGAGCTCCATGGCCCGAGCGGATTTACCACCAAGATCAACGACAACTGGAGAGACACCCAGGCGGCGGCGATCCAGGCGACTGGATTGGCCCCGACCAACGACCTCGAGTCGGCCATCGACGCCACCCTGGCGCCCGGAGCCTACACGGCGGTAGTGAGAGGGAAGAACAACGCCTCCGGGGTAGCGCTGGTCGAAGTATACGACCTGGATCCGTCGAGCGGAAAACTGGGCAACATCAGCACCCGAGCCTTCGTGGACACGGGAGACAACATCGTGATCGCGGGGATGGTGCTGGGCAACGGAGCCGTTCTGGATCAGGTGATCGTGCGAGGAATCGGGCCGAGCCTTGCGCCGGCGTTCTTCCCGGCGAGCGCGGTGCTGGCCAATCCGACGCTGGAGCTGCGAGACGAGAACGGAACGCTGATCCTGGCGAACAACGACTGGCAGGACAATGCGGGGCAGGCGGCGGTGATCATCGCGGCAGGTTTGGCGCCGACTAACAACCTGGAGTCGGCGATAGCGGCGTCGTTGCCGCCCGGGTTCTACACGGTGTTGCTGGCGGGATTGAACAGCGGCACCGGCATTGGCCTGGTGGAAATCTACGACCGCGGACCGTAACTGCTCAGCACAGAGTGCTGAGCAGAAATCCCAAAAACCAAATCCCAAATTCCAAGTGCAAGTGACCAGTGACCAGTGACCAGTGACGAGTGAAAGAGACCGCGGATTGCGCGTCAAGGAGGGGCGCTTTCCAAACCGCCCCATTCTTCTCTCAACAGGAGGAAACGGAGGGAACTGAGGGGGGACAAAATTAACCGCGGATTACGCGGATGTTGCGGATACGAGGAATTCTTTCCTCTCTTCCTGCTCGTGTCCGCCGTCGGACGGACTCGTCCTGTGGCGAGCTCGTGCTCGAGCTCGTGCTCGGGATCGTGATCGATCTTCTCTTCCCATCCGTGTCATCCGAGTAATCCGCGGTTATCTCCTTCTTTGGAACCTGGGATTTGGGATTTGGGATTTTTTTTGGGACAGCGACCTGTCGGGGCGCAAAGGCCCCTCCCACATTGGAAACAGACGGCTCGACAGCGTCTCGCCCTACCACGAAAAACACCGACCGCGGATTGCGCGTAAAGGAGGGGCGCTTTCCAAACCGCCCCATTCTTCTCTCAACAGGAGGAAACGGAGGGAACTGAGGGGGGACTAAATTAACCGCGGATTACGCGGATATCAGGAATCCTTCTTCACTTCGTAATCGTGTCCGCCGTCGGACGGACTCGTCCTGTGGCGAGCTCGTGCTCGTGCTCGTGATCGATCTTCCCCTTCCCATCCGTGCAATCCGCGTAATCCGCGGTCGCCACGCTTCCCGCTTTCCGGTATCCGCTTTCCGGTCTCCGCTATTCCCACCCTCGTTTTGCCTTTGACATTCGTTCGCCCACTGGGTTCGATGTAGGGGCGCTTCTGTGAAGCGCCTTGCTGTCATCCCGTAGGGCGGTCAAGTTTATGAAAAGAATCAATCTCGTTCTCTGCCTCTTTCTTGCCTCTGCCGGATTCGCGGTCCTTCAGGCCGCCGAACCGGAAGCAACCCCTTTCCCCGGAGTGCAAAAGGCGATGACGCCCGAGGATTATGCCGCCGCCGGTTTGCAAAAACTCGATCCGGCGGAGCGGGCGAAGCTCGATGAATTCATTCGCAATTATGTAACCGTAAGCAACGAGCGCGTCGCGACCACGGCGGTCGACAAAGCGGTGAAGGAAAACAAAGTCTCCGCCCCAGAAGTGATCCAAAGCCGGATTGTGGGTCCATTCACCGGTTACAATGGTCGGACCGTTTTCACGCTCGAGAATGGGCAACGCTGGGCGCAATCGCAAAGCGACAGCGCTTATTTCCCCAAGGTTGATTCACCTCCGGTCCTGATTGTGAAAGCGGGCTTCGGCTACCGGATGATGATCGCCGGCGCCTCCGGAGCGATCCGGGTGGTGAAGATCAAGTAAGGCGACAGCTGATTTTCGAATTTCGAATTTCGAATTTCGATCTAGGGAGAACCGCGGATTACGCGGATATCGCGGATATCGCGGATCAGAGACAGCTGCTCCCCCCATCCGTGTCATCCGCGTAATCCGCGGTTATCTCCTTCTTTGGAACCTGGGATTTGGGATTTTGGATTTTTTTACAGACGCCTTTGTGCGGCGACCCCATCGGGGCGCAAAGTAATCCGCGGTTAATCTCCTGCTGACTGTCTCAGGTCACTGCAAATTGTAGATCTCCACGAGAGCGACGCCGGTGGCGGAGCCGTTCCCCGATACAATTGCGGTATAGTTGCCGGCGGAAAGCACCGTCAGGATCGCCGATTCAAGGTCGTTGCCCGGGGCGAGTCCCGTCGCCTGAATGGCGGCTTCCTGGCTGTCTCTCCAGTTGTCGTTAGACAGCAGCAGCACGCCGTTCTGGTCATACAGACCAAGGGTCGGATTCGAGAGCGCGTTAGGCACTCCAAACGCACTGAGGGAAGGCCCAAGGGCGCGGGCCAGAATCTGATTCGTTCCGGTGCCGCCATTGAGAATGAGGCCGCCGATCAGGACGTTGTCGCCGCCCTGGACGACGCCGCGGGTGCTGAGATTTGCCAGCTGAGAGTTGGCCGTGTAGGCGCTGATATCGAACGCTTCCACTAATCCGATGCCGGTGGTCCCATCCTTGCCCCGGACGACCGCTGTGTAAGCTCCGGGCGCCAGGACCCGGACCATGGCCGCTTCCAGGTTATTCGTAGGCGCAAGCCCGGTCGACATGATGAGGTCCCGCTGCGTATCCTGCCAGTTGTCGTTCGCGATGAGGAAAGTGTCGCCGCTGTAGAGCTCCAGGGTCGGATCAGCCAGCGCTCCCGGCACTCCGGAGGACGGCCCGATGCCGCGCAGGAGCACGCTCTTGGGGTCCGTTCCGTTAACGATAAAGCCGCCAATTAACGCGTTATCTCCGGTCAAAATGTTCCCGCGCGTCGCGAGGTTGAGCGATTGCGGGGGATACCGCGGAATAGCCCCCACAAAGCCGCCGGCTGTGGAACTTCCGTAGGGCGCAAAATCAAGGAGCTGGGCCAGAGTCGCGCCGTCAAACGCACGCAGGCGCGAGCTGTCGCCGGGCCCGCTGGCCGCAATAATATCGGCGCGGCTATTGCCGTTTATGTCTGTGCTCGCGACGCGAACGCCTCCGGTGGATCCGGTAAAGGCAAAAAAGTTCTGGAGCACACTACTACTGGCGCTGTCGAAGACCTTCACCTGGGAGGCGCCGTTTCCAAGGCCGGTGATAATATCGTCAAGGCCATCGCCATTGACGTCCCCGGCGGCGACAAAAATGCCCGCGGTCGAGCCGGCGTAAGCGATAAAATTTTTGAGGACGTGGAGATCGCGGCCGCTAAAAACGGTTACCTGAGCCGCGCCCGGCCCAGTGCCGACGATGATATCGGCGCGGCCATCACCATCCACATCACCCGAGGCGACGCGAATCCCGCCCGTGAAACCGCTGGTAAACGCAGAAAAGTTGGCCAGGACCGTAGAGCCATTTGCGCCGCTGAATACTTTGACGGTAGGCGAGCTGCCGGCGCCCTCCCCCGGCGCGACAATAATGTCGGCGCGCCCATCCCCATTGATATCGCCGCCGGCGACGTAAACCCCGAGAGAAAGACCAGGAAAAGGAATAAACGAGTAAACCGGGTTGTGACTGGGGCCGCTAAAAACTTTCACGATAGAAACAGTTCCCGGACCGGTGCCGGCGATGATGTCGTTGGTGTTCACGACGTTGGCCAAAGCCACCCGGATCCCGCCGGTGAACCCGGACGTGTCCGCCAGGAACGAGCCATTGTTTATTCCAAGGACGGAATAGGGGCTGATCTGGGAGGTGACTCCCGAGTCGGGCCCGGTGACGAACTTGGTCGGGGCCGCGAAGGCAGCGGTGGCGACCAGGGTGGAAAGAGCAATGACCAGCGCAAACCGATTTGTATTCATACCAAAGGCTAAGCCTCCCTGGATTTGATTATGATCCATTCGTTCGAAATGGGG
>JBAPMH010000272.1:0-9857 GCA_049278515.1 Chthoniobacterales bacterium | reverse complement strand
GGAGTATCGCAATCCAGCTCCACCATTTTGCGGTTTTGTTCGATCTGCTCCCGGCCGGCGATCAGTTTCTCGCGGGTCCGGTCGCTCTTAATGCTTTCGAGGTTCGCCAGGAGGCGGTCGAGATTGCCATGTTCCATGAGCAATTTGGCCGCGGTCTTCCGGCCGAACCCGGCACTGGGAATGTTGTCCACCGAATCTCCCGAGAGCGCGAGGACATCGCCGATCAAATTCGGCGGCACTCCCCATTTGTTGGTCACCTCTGCCTCACCCAGGAGCGCGAATGCGTCCTTGGGGGAAACGAGGTCGGCCTTGGCCGTGGTGTAAACCTTCACGCACGGACCCACGAGCTGATAAAGATCCTTGTCGTTGGTCGCAAGCACCACCTCGATCCCGCGTTTGCAGGCGGCGATCGCGTAGCAACCCATGAGATCGTCTGCTTCGGTGTTCGGGAGCGAGATGTTCTTGAAACCGAGAAGCGCCGTCAGTTCGTCCTTGATGTAATCGAGCTGGGGGACCATCGGCTGGGGCATTTCTTTGCGCGTCTCCTTGTAGGCCGGCTGGAGCGTCATCCGCTTTGCGGGCAGGCCTTCGTCCCAAAATATCGCGCCCAGTTCCGGTTGGAGATGTTTGACCATCAGCCGGAGCGTTTTCGTAAATCCGAAAATCGCATTGGTCGGTTCCCCCCGGGAATTCGACAGATTCTGGATCGCGAAAAAGGAGCGGTAAACGTAGTAATGCCCGTCGACGAGAAGCAGCTTCACGCTTCTATCGTAGCCAAGGAATGTGCATTTCCAAAACTCTTGCTCGTGCTCTTTCTCTTCCTCTTGCTCCTGGGAACTGCGCTCGACGATGGGAAACAGCAAGAGCAAGAGCACGAGCAAGAGAAAAGATATTGGACGACGAACCCGCTGTAGCGATCCGCCGCGTTCGCGAGTAAAGAAGCGCAATGTCAGATCAATGGATGGTGCGGGTGGAGGGCCGGGAATACGGTCCGGTCGATTCCGACGAGCTGCAGGAATGGAAGCAGGAGGGCCGCCTGATCCCGACCAACGAAATCCGCCGCGTGGAAGACGAACAGTGGCTTCCCGCCGGACAATTCCCTGAGATTTTTGCCGAGAACGTTCCTCCACCGGAGCCGCCCGACCTGGTCGTGCGCCGCCGAACCTGGCGCGAACTCTTTCGCGAAACGCTCCGGATTTATCGGGGCGGCTTCTGGCGCTTCCTCCTTTTTGGCCTTCTCACAGCGGTGCCGATGTTCGTCCTGCAATGGAACTTCCCGAAACTTCCTCTTTCGAGCCTTCTTTCGGAGCAATCCCCGCCCGCGGTGACGTTGCCGCCCATTTGCTGGTTCATGTTTCTCCTGGTGGTCCTGCTCTGGCCGATCTCCACCGCCGCTTTTCAATACGTCGCCGACGATGTCCTTCGGGGCCGGCGTCGTTCCATGGGCGCCCAGCTCGCGGCTGCGCTGGAACGCTACGGCCGCATGCTCGGAACCGGTCTGCTGGTTTACTTCAGCTATTTCTTTTGGTTCTTCATCCCGCTGACCGCGATGCTTGCTATCCTCAGCACCGGGCTTTCGCTCTTCAGCGTCGCTGTTTATTTCCTGATCGGCGCCTTCATGATCTACATGAACGTGCGATTGATCATTAACTTCCTTTTTTGGGAACAAACCGCCGCGCTCGGTGACGAGAGCGCGTTTCTGGCCTTGCGGGAAAGCAGAGAGCTCGCCCGGTGCGCCCCGGAGGCGCCCCGCCTCGACCGCCCGCTCTATCGCGGTCTGACTATTCTGTCGCTCTGGCTGCTCCTTCTCCTGGTGGCACTCCTCGTCGTGCAATTCCCTTTTGCCCTCGCGCGCCTCAGCGGCGCGAGCAACCCGGAGCAAGCCATGGCCCTGATGGAAACCCTCTCGCAGGCGAAAACGCCCGATACCCTCATGATCGCGTCCGACGTGGTGTCGGCCCTCGTCAATCTCGTCATCCGCCCTCTCCTGGCGATTCCGTTCGTCGTCCTCTACTACGACGCCAAAGCGCGCCGGGGCCGGTAGGCGGAAAAACGCCACGGGCGAACCTTTCAGCCGCACGCAAAGACCCTTCCTCGAGGGTGGCTGCGGCAAGAGCGCTGGGGCGGTTTGGAAAGCGCCCCTCCTTGGTACTTGCCGTCGACGGGGCAGCCGGTTTTGTGGATACTTTCTCGGTTCACGAACCGCCCATGCCCGGCCCTCCAACCCTGCTGATTTCCAAGCGAGTCCAAATCGGAATTATCGGTCTGGTTGCAGCCGGCCTGGCGATTGGCGGATTTGAGGCGGGCCGCAAGAGTGTCAATGCGGCCGCCGTCGCAAACAGCGAAGTTAGGGCAATAGTTTCACGGCCCGCCGACTCGGTCTCGGAGAAGACGACTCTCCTGGAGCGCGATCATAGCTCCATCAACGTCCGCGAGATCGCTACGGTCCCGTTCTCCGAATTGTACGACGTGCTGAAGGCCGTTTCCCGCGAACAACTTCTTGCCTGGGCAGCAGACCTGGAACAAATGCCTCGCGGTCCGCGCCAGCACGCCGCTGTGGGCGCCTACTTCAAAACTCTCGTCCAAGTCGATCACCAGGCCGCCATTAAGGCGGTGCTAGATGCGAAGAATCTGCTCGCGCGCGATTTCGCGATCGAAGCGATGATGAAAGCGGCGCCGGAATCCGTCTGGGCTGACCTCGCCGAAATGACGGCTCAGTTGCAGTATCCGGGCCGTGGTTTTGCCCAAAACGACCTCATTGATAATTGGAGTCGGGTGGATCCCGTATCCGCGAGCAAGTTTGTGGAGAAGCATCGATTTAGCCCAGGCATAAAACTTCCGGGTGAAGAAAGCGACCGTGTCGTTTTACTGTTGAACAATTGGGGTGAGATCGATCCGAGCGCCGCCAGACAATGGCTTGAGGCGGATGCGTCGCGTCAGACTGCGGATGGTTTTCGCGCCTTGCTAACGAGTTGGGGTCGAGTGGACCGCGCGGCGGCTATTGATTACGCGATTGCGAATGAACAAAGGCCAAACCTCCAGCCGGCAATCGGTGGTCTCGTCTATGAATTTGTCCGATCTGCCAAAGAGGATGCGAACCGGTTGCTTTTGCTGCTATCGCCCCGGCAGGCGAAAGCCGCGCTAAAAAACGTTGCTGACGTAACAAACCCGCGGGAAATCGATCCCAATGTCGATAAGCCCCCAAACTATCAACGGCCTCCCGAGGAAGTAGCGCGCTGGATGGTCACGTTGCCGGTCGATTTGTGGGAAGAAAGTATTGGCAGGGTCGTGCAAGGGTGGCTCGTTGAGAACGCCGATTCCGCGAAGGTCTGGTTTGCCCAACTTGCGCCCGAGATGCGGAATGTAGCAATCGTCAGCATGTGCCGCGAAGCGAAGCCGGATTACACAGGAACGGACGAGGTGATCGAACTCGCGTTCAAAATCAGCGATAAGACGGTGCGCGATAGAGCGCTGCTCGAATTTTCCCGGAGCTTTAGTGCCGATAACACTGAAGCGATCGAAGTGATTAATCACCTTCCAGTCTCGGACGCAGAGAAAGCGTATTTTCGTAAGCTCATCATGGAGGAAGCGAATGGCCAGTAGATATCGGCTCAACGCGACGATCGCTTTGTCAGCGCTTGCGGTCAGTGCCTTTTTCACCGGACGCGCGATTGAAGAAAGAACGCTCCTTGTCCAGATGCGGTCGAAGCGGGGCGCTGCGTTGTTGGCTCCGACAGCCATCCCGGCGCCTCCGATGCCCCATGGCCAACTCGCGGTTGCCGATATATTTGCGCTGCCGTTCTCAAACTTTTATGAAGCACTGCGCTCCGCGCCCGGAGATGCGCGGCAAAAATGGGCAGGCGAGCTGGCAACAATGCCAGAAGGTCCGCGACGGCGGGCGACAATTTCGGGCTTCTACAAGCTTTTGGTTCAGTTTGATCCGGCTGCTGCCGCCAAAGCGATCGGTGAGATAGAAGACGAAGCATTGCTGAGACTGGCGCTGAGTGGCGCAGTCAATGCGGCTCCTGGATTTGCGCTGCCCAAAATGGCGGAGCTCAGCCTGAGGTTGCAGGACCGGGTTCACGGCAAGCGGGATTATCTTTCTGATGTCGTCCGCGATTGGGCGGCGATCGATGCGCCCGCAACCGCTCGATTCATCGACGACCACGAGGCGTTTGAGGACTTTCGCGATGCTGGTCGGTCATTCACCACTCGGTATGTGATCTCCAGTTGGGCGGCAGTCGATCCGAAAGCGGCCAGGGAATGGATCGAGAGAACAAGAGATTGGGAGCACAGCTCCGACACTCGCGAGGCGTTCATCGAAGGATGGTACGAGAATGACCGCGCCGCCGCGGTTTCGTACACACTCACTAATGTCGAAGACCCAAGAATGGATGCGGCGATCGGAGCGGTTGTTTGCAATTTGTATTACGACTCCAACGAGGAAGCAGTGAAGTTTATCGAACAGTTGCCCGAGAACAAAAGGCGGGATGCCATAGGACACGCGTTCTACAATCTTATCCTGGGTACTGAAGAAGATACCGGCGACACCGCGCTCACACCGCGCGCAGTGGCGTCGTGGATGATTCGGTTTCCGCCAGCTTATTGGAAAGACGCTTTGGGACGCGTATTTCAGCGTAACTGGCCCGGCGACGAAGAGGTGTTGTCTTGGATCCAGCAACAGCCCCCTTCGATCCGCGATGCGGCCGCTGCCGAATACTCTCCGCCTTTTGAGAAATCGACATCTGAATCGATTATGCCGGTTCTCCAAATAGTTGATCCTGTGCTTCGGGATCAACTTCTACGGGCGGTGGTGAAAAACCGGGGCCCGAATTCGAAGGAAGCCAAAGCTATCGTCACAGCCGCACCGCTTTCTTCCGAACAGAAAAATCACCTGTTGGACATCATGGCCGCGGCAGAAACGGAGAAAGATCAGGATTAGGGGAACGAAAGGTAATCGCCGATTTCGGCCTTATCAAAACATGAGTCAACGACGCCTTTAACTTCTGATGACGGACAAGTGCGCATCGTTTGTTATCCGGCAGGCTCGGTTGGAAGACGCCCCAGTCGTTGCCTGGCATCGGGCCCGGATGTTTCAAGACATGGGAGAGCTTTCGCCGGCGGTTTTCGACGATTTTCGAAAAGAGGCGCGAGTCTGGATTGAGCGCGCCCTCGCGAACGGGGAATACATCGGATGGCTCGGCTTCCCCAAAGACAAACCGGACACGATCGGCGGTGGCGCGGGAGTGCAGCTCCGGCAGGTTTCGCCGCACCCGTCCCGGTTACCGAACGATGGCGGTTTCGCGAAGGGGAGGCATGCCATCGTGCTCAATGTTTTTACCGAACCCGAATGGCGGAGGCGTGGTCTGGCCCGGCTTTTGATGGAGGAGATTCTTCGTTGGGCCGGCACGGAACGACTCGATCGTCTCGTGCTGCACGCGTCGGACGAAGCGCGCGCTCTCTACGAGCAAATGGGGTTCGTGCCGACGAATGAGATGCGGTATGAAGGCAGGTTCCAATGAAACAGTTGGGAATCATCGGCGGGCTGGGACCGGAATCGACCGTCGATTACTATCAGACTCTCATCGCGCTGTATCGAGAGCGGCAGCCGGACGGCAGTTATCCGCCGATCCTGATCAACAGCATCGATATGCGCCGAGCGGTGAAAGCTCTCGAGGCCGGCGATCTCAAGGCGCTGGCCGATTATCTCCTTACCGAGCTCGGGAAACTTCAGCGCGCGGGGGCGGATTTTGCGATTGTGAGCGCGAATACGCCCCACATCGTTTTCGACGAACTGGAGCGGCAATCGCCACTTCCATTGATCAGCATCGTGGCCGCCACCTGCGATGCAGCGAAGGCGCGCGGGCTCAAGCGAGTTGGCCTTTTTGCGACCCGCTTCACGGTGCGCGCCGGCTTTTATTCCGACGTCTTTTCCAGGCAGGGCCTGACCATTGTCACGCCGGACCCGGTCGAGCAGGATTACATTCACGACAAATACATGAACGAACTGGTTCATGGGATTTTTCTGCCGGAAACCCGGGCCGGCTTGCTCGCGATTGTGGATCGGCTGGCGGAGAAGGCGGGCATTGAAGCGATGATCCTGGGCGGAACGGAATTGCCGTTAATCCTGCGCGAAGAGGCCCATAACGGCATCCCATTTCTCAATACGACGAGGATTCACGCCCAGGCGGCGATTGACCGGATGTTCTCGTAAAAGGGGACCGGAGGCGGTTGGTGGATCGCGCGCTCCGTCGCGCGATGTCTCTTCTGGTTAGTCACGGAGCGGTTAATCTCCCATCGAGCGACGGAGCGCTCGATCCACCTTAGGGTTCGGCGGTTGTGCCGACGCGCCATTCCTCGCGGGTGGCAGAAATTAACGGCACCCATTGAATAAAGGCACGGATGACAGAGGCGAGGTAGAGGAGGAGCCCCAGTCCCTGCAGGGCGATCAGGATCAGGTGTCCTTGATGATGAAGGAAGAACTCCGGATTGGCATGAATCGCAAACGCGCACGCGGCGTTAAAAAGAAAGATCGCCGGAATGATGATCGCGATATTGAGGCGTTGGTCCTTGCCGACCAGGCCATAAAGCTGGCTGCCGACAGGCCCGGCGCTGTCCTTCCGGCGGAGCCGGACGATTCGCAGGTCGTAAACAAACAGCGCCCAGACCACGGCCGCATAAAGCGCCGTCAGGACAAACCACTTGTAAGGATCGTGCAGGTGGGTAAAAGCGATCGCTTCGATGAGGGTGCAGGCGATGTAGAAAAAGTTGTGCACGAACTCCAGCGGCCACCGGATCAGGGTGAGGGTGTGAATGAGGGAGCGCGACCAAAAGAGGAGGATGATGAGGAGGCCGGTGGCGACATAGGGCCAGGCCGCCGATTCGTGGCTGGAGAGGACCTGCCGGGCGTTTTCGACGAGGAAATAGAGGGCGACGCCCTGAATGATGCTGCAAAGGGTCAGCTCGATCTCGACGACCATCGAGTCGAGCTCTCGGCGGTTGCCACCGGGCGAAGTCACGACCCGAGTGGTATTCGGGAGGCGGCATAACTGTCAAGCTGTAGCCACGGCGCTCTGTCGCCGTTCCGTCCACAGGCCGGGGGATTGGACGATGGGGGCCGTCTCGAAAAAAGAAAAGAGCGCGGTGGTTACCGCGCGAGGACGACGTCCTTTTTGGTCCAGGCGTGGACCTGCTGACAATGCGGGCAGCTCAGTTTGTGGTTTTTGAGCGGCGTATCCGCGTAAAGCTCTTCATCGATCGTGAGGCCAGTGGCGGTGAGCTTCGCCGTGGCGGGACATCGGACCAGAATTCGTTTGATCATAGGTGTTTTTTTCAATGTCGCCACGGGGGTTGTAACAAAAATTAATTAGCCGAGCCGGTAAACGATCCGCGCTTTGTCGATGTCATAGGGGGACATTTGGAGTTTTACCCGATCGCCGGTGGTTAGGCGAATAAAACGTTTGCGCATTTTTCCGGAGATATGCGCGAGGACAAGATGTTCGTTAGCGAGCTGGACCCGGAACATGGTCCCGGCCAGGACGGAAATGATCTTACCCTCGAGTTCGATTGCTTTCTTGGAATCCATGGAGAGTGGCAAGCCGGCGCCCCTTTTCAGGGCGCCGGCCCACCTTTTCAAATTGCCGGGTTAGTTACGCGCACCCGAAAATTGGCGCGGACGCTCTTCGCGAGGCCGGGCTTCGTTAACGGTGAGGGTGCGTCCTTGAACTTCTTTGCCGTTCAGGGCCCCTACGGCCGCGTTGGCTTCAGTCGAGTCAGCCATGGAGACGAACGCAAAGCCGCGCGAGCGGCCGGTTGTGCGGTCCATCATGAGGGCGACGTCAGTGACTTTGCCATGTTGTTCGAAAAGATCCTGAAGATCGTTTTCAGTGGTCTCAAAGGAGAGATTACCTACGTACAGTTTCATTTTGATTTTTTGGAGCAATACCTGCCAGCTACAGAGCCGTTCCCGGGAACCGGGTTTCAAATCACCCCTGAGGAAATCTCAGCTGACGATCTACCACGCAACGAACAAAACAGAAAACTTAATCCAATAGGCGAAGACTGTCGGCGGCTTTGCTCAAAACGCAAGCCGAACTTCCCGAGAGAATTCCATAAGAATCTTACACCTAATCGACCGGCCAAAACCGAATCTCAACAACGGCCCTCGGTAAGGCCCGGAATTTTGTGACCGGCCCTGGTTTAGGAAATTTGGCGCAGGCAACGTCAGGTTGTCGCCAGCATCGTTTTTGCTGCTTTATTTCCCTTCTCATTCACCCCGCCCCGGGGGTCATTCTGCCGCAAGACTTTTTCAAGCCCGCCTACCTATGAAAACGAAGCAAAAATCTGCACCGCCGCGACCTGCGGCAGAAACCGAGAAACCGAAGCCAAAAACCTCTCCGCCGCGTCTCGCGACAGCGGGTAATGGCGCCCGTCTTAACGGCGATCGCCTCGATCAAAAAAAACTTCTTACCGCGCTCTCTGCCTTTAAGCGCGGGGATTTCTCCGTCCGGTTGCCGGACGATTGGACCGGCCTGGCCGGGAAAGTGGCGGATACCTTTAACGAGGTCATCGGGATGAACCAACGGTTGGCCCGCGAACTGGACCGGATCGGGCAGGTGGTCGGCAAGGAAGGACGGATTTCGCAGCGAGCGTCCTTGGGCAATGTTTCGGACTGCTGGGCGGAGGCAATTGGGTCGGTCAACGGGTTAATCGGCGACCTGGTGCATCCGACGAGCGAAATGGCGCGCGTCATCGGCGCGGTGGCGAAGGGAGACCTCTCCAAAACGATGGCAACCGAGATCGAGGGCCGCCCCCTGCAGGGTGAATTTCTGCGCACGGCCAAAACGGTCAACACGATGGTCGATCAGCTGGGCGCGTTCGCTTCGGAAGTGACCCGCGTGGCCCGGGAGGTGGGAACGGAAGGAAAGCTCGGTGGCCAGGCGAAAGTAAAGGGCGTTGCCGGCACCTGGAAGGATCTGACCGAGAACGTAAACCTGATGGCCGGCAACCTGACGGCGCAGGTCCGTAATATCGCGACGGTCACGACGGCGGTCGCGAATGGCGATTTGACCAAGAAGATTACGGTCGACGTTAAGGGTGAGTTCCTCGAGCTGAAGGACACGGTTAACGTCATGGTGGACCAGCTCCGCTCGTTCGCCTCGGAAGTTACCCGCGTGGCCCGGGAAGTCGGCTCGGAAGGGATTCTCGGCGGCCAGGCGCGCGTCGAAGGGGTTTCCGGCACGTGGAAGGACCTTACCGATTCGGTGAATTTCATGGCGCGAAACCTGACCGGCCAGGTCCGTAACATCGCCGACGTGACCACCGCCGTCGCCCGCGGCGATCTCTCGAAGAAAATTACTGTCGATGTGAAGGGTGAAATTCTGGAGCTGAAGAACACGATCAACACGATGGTGGATCAGCTCAGCTCGTTCGCCTCGGAAGTAACGCGGGTGGCCCGCGAAGTAGGAACGGAAGGAAAACTCGGCGGCCAGGCGGACGTGAAGGGCGTGGCCGGGACCTGGAAAGATTTGACCGATTCGGTCAACTCGATGGCCGGAAATCTGACCGGCCAGGTCCGAAATATCGCGGAAGTCACGACCGCCGTCGCGAATGGCGATTTGTCGAAAAAGATCACCGTCGACGTGCGCGGGGAAATCCTCGAGCTGAAGGACACGATCAACACGATGGTGGATCAACTTCGCTCCTTCGCCTCGGAAGTGACGCGGGTGGCGCGCGAAGTGGGTTCGGAAGGCGCGCTCGGCGGTCAGGCCGATGTTCGCGGCGTTGCCGGCACCTGGAAGGATTTGACCGACAACGTGAACATGATGGCCGGCAACCTGTCGGCTCAAGTCCGTAAC
>JBAPMH010000271.1:0-1826 GCA_049278515.1 Chthoniobacterales bacterium | reverse complement strand
GAGAAAACGGACGAAAAAATGAGTGCGACATAAGCGAAAATTGGAACGACGCCATTAACGCTCGCCAAGTGCAAAGTCAAGGTGACCGGGTCCGCGGAGCAGCGTCAGGGGCGTCGCTCGCTGGGATTTGACGATGGCTTGTATTCTGCTTTTTCTGAGAGAGAATGGCGACCGTTCGCCGCCTTCACTGCTTCATGCCGACCTACGAATATTCCTGCGAGAAGTGTGGAGAGACTTTTGAGGCCGTTCAATCCATGCGAGACGAGGCTTTTCGCGAATGCCCGAAGGAACTTTGCCGCCAGGAAAAATGGGGTCACGGAAAAGTGAAACGGCTTATCGGGACCGGCGCCGGACTGATTTTCAAGGGGTCAGGATTTTATATAACCGATTACCGGAGCAACTCTTACAAGGAAGGCGCGAAGAAGGACGCTCCGGCGACGCCCGCCGCCGCTGAAAAAACTGGCGGCGCCAAGGAAACCAGCGGTGGGGCAGCGCCTGCCGCTCCAGCCAAGGCAGCCGAGCCAAAACCGAAGAAGCAATCCGCGGAATGATTAAACTGGTCTGTCCCGAATGCCGGCGAGAGAACGAGCCGGAGCGAATTTATTGTCACGATTGCGGGGCGCGGCTTGATCGCACGGCCCTCGCCAAGGTCGCGCCGAAAGGCGAGGACGCGAAGGCGACGCAGCGCCGTTTGCGGACGATGCTCGATCCGGGGCGCGTCAAGATGCGCCTGATGTTTTTCAAGATCAGCAAACTGATCCTGGGCGCGTTCGCCACGGCGGCGGTTGTCCAGATGTTGCTTCCGCCGGATGTTCCAGCGCCCGCGAAGAGCGGTGAATTTCCTCCCCAAATCAATCTCGACCTGGAAAACGCGGCTTTGAACCGTGGCTCCGCGCCGTTGCGTTACACCGACGCCCAGGTGAACGCCTTTCTCGGCAGCGCCCTGAAGAGCAGGCAGGCGGCTCTGAGCAAATGGCTTCAGTTCGAACGGGCCTTCGTCAGTTTCGATGAAAATGTTTGCCGAATCACCCTGCAACGATCGTTGTTTGGCTTTTCTTTTTTCACCGCTACTTCCAGCAATGTGACCCTGGCAGATGGTGCGCTCAAGGCTTCAAATAACGGCGGCAGTATCGGACGCCTGCCGGTTCATCCCGCCCTGATGAAATATGCGGATCCTATTTTCGCGGATTTGTGGGCCGCGCTTGATCGCGAGAAAAAATCCGTCTCGAAAATGAGCGCGATCGAGTTTCATCCGCAGGCGGTCGTTTTGACCCGACGGCCCTAAAAAGGACACCTGCCGGAGCGCAATCTGCGCGTCCGACAGGTGTGTCAACCCCAACCTAAGCTGCTTTACGAGAGCCCCATCGTCGCGAGCAATCGCCGATCGATCCGGCCGTCCACGATGAGGCCGTGGCTGCGCTCGTAGTTCCGAATGGCGCTCCGCGTCCCGTTCCCGATTACACCGTCGATCGCGCCGTGATAATAGCCGGCGCGGGACAAGCGGCGCTGGACGGCCGCCACGGTGGCGTCATCTGTGATTGCGTCGGCGGAATAAACTACCGTCCGCGGCGAGTAGTATCCGTAGCCGTAAGGGTACGAGCCGTAATAGGGGTATCCGTAACCGTAGTAGGGATATCCCAACCCGAGGCCGAAGAAGAAATGGGAATGAGACCCATGATGATTGTGGTGGTGACCCCGATAACTGACGCTCATCGCGTTGGAAAGCGGAGTCGTTACGGTTGGCCGGGCGACTGCGGAAGTGGCCGCTATCGCGCCCGACACCAGGGCAATAAGAAGAAGTTTGGTTGTTTTCATATGGTTTGCTC
>JBAPMH010000270.1:0-2226 GCA_049278515.1 Chthoniobacterales bacterium | reverse complement strand
CGTGGAGGACGGGCATTCGCCTGTTCGATTCTCTGCGTTACTTGCTTCCTGGTTTGACCGCGGCGGTCGCTGCGAGATCGGGTGGAAGTTTATCTGCTTCGAAAGTTTCAACGTTCATTTCGATGAGGCTGACAAATGGGCATCCGTAATCTGGGCGGGCGCCGCCGCTGCGATCGACAATGACACCGACGCCGGCGACCTGACCTCCTTTCGCCCGAACGATGTCGACCGTCTCCTGCACCCGTCCGCCACGGGTGACGACGTCTTCGGCAACGATAAACCTCTCGCCCGGCGCAATCGTGAAGCCGCGCCGCAGGACCAGCCCGCCGGCTTCTTTTTCCACGAAGATATGCCGTTTCCCGAGCGCGCGGCCGACTTCCTGTCCGACGATAATCCCGCCCAGCGCGGGCGAGATGACGGCGTCGCAGTCAATCCCGCGCAATTTGTCCGCGAGGCGGCCACAGACCTCGGCTGCAATCTCCGTGTGCTGGAGGAGGATGGCGCACTGAAAGAATTGGCGGCTGTGCAGCCCGGAGCGCAGGACGAAATGACCGTCGAGGAGCGCCCCGGTGCGGCGGAAAACCGCGAGCAGGTCTTCGCTCATTAGCCCGACGTGTCGCTCACGGTCTTGTCGCCGCTGTTAGCGTCCCCCGCAAACGCGATCGCTTCGATTTCTACCTTTGCGTTTTTCGGCAGGGTCGAAACTCCGACCGTCGAGCGGGCCGGTGGGTTTTCGGAAAAGTAGGTCGCGTAAACTTCGTTCATCTTTTGGAAGTCGCCGAAATCGGAGAGAAACACGGTGGTTTTGACAACGTTCGCGAGGGTAAGCTGCTCTGCCTTCAGGATCGCCGTCACGCTATCGAGGACGCGCTTCGTTTGCTCCTGAATATCCTCGGAAACAATCTGGCCGCTTTTCGGATCGAGCGGAACCTGGCCTGCGCAAAAAACGAGCGAACCGGCCCGGACCGCCTGCGAGTAAGGCCCTATCGCTGCCGGAGCATCGGTGGTGGAAATGATCTTCTTCATCCGGCGAGCTTAGCGGAAAAGATGCCTCACACAACGGGGACAACGCACCACAAACGCGCTTGCCGTTTCGAATTCGGAAAGTCACCCTGCAATCCACCTCTCCACGATGAGCGAAACCGTATTCGATACCAAGACGCGAAAGGCCATTGCCGCGTGTTTGGACCGGGACGGCTTTGCGGTCATCGATTTCCCGGAACCGAAGTTGGACCGAATGGCCGACAACATCCGGCAATCGCTTGATTACCTGTATGACTGGGCGGGTTGGAAAGCCGGGACGGCCAGCTTGCGCGTCTCCGATGCCTGGAGGTTCAATAAGAACGTCCGGCGGATCGCGACCAATCCGGCGATTATCACGCTCTTGAGCGACTTGTACGGCCGCCGCGCGTTTCCATTCCAGACCTTGAACTTTGCGGTCGGCACGCAGCAGCATATTCATGCCGATCTAGTCCATTTTTGTTCCCGTCCGGCCCATTTCATGTGCGGTGTCTGGCTCGCCCTTGAAGATATTGAGGAAGGCGCCGGGCCCCTGCTTTATTACCCGGGCTCGCATAAATGGCCGGTGATTTTGCCTCAGGATATCGGTGCGCCGTTGGGGTCCAACGAGAATCCTTACGAGCACTATCACCTTCTCGAAGAAGCCTGGGAGGCTCAGATTGCAGAACGCGGAGCCCAGGCGGTTCAATTTCTCCCGAAGAAAGGCCAGGCGATGATCTGGGATGCGAAGCTCTGGCATGGAGGCGCCCGTCAAACCGACCCGTCTTTGACCCGTCATAGTCAGGTGACGCACTATTTCTTCGAGGGTTGCTCGTACTGGACGCCGCTGACCGGTCTCGACCGGCAACCCGTCGCCATCGAGCCGCCGGCACAGCCTGCCGCACCGCCGCCGCCGCGTCGTTTTTTGGGAATCTGGAAACGCGGTTAGCGATCTGCTCGTTTCGGAACGAGCCAGGCGCGACGAGCGTGTCATCCCGAGGCTGGCGGAGCGCGCCGAGGGATCTCTCAAGCGGTCTATCGCTTCCGCGAGGTCCAAAGGCGTCTCCGTCAGAATGGCGGTCCCTGGTCGCTTGCGTGACGCAAGTTGCAACTGGGAGGTCCCTCGCCGTCTTCGCGGCTCGGGATGACCACCTCGGCACGCGGCGCAATAACGACCCTCGCCCACCCGGCGTGTCATCCCGAGGCTGGCGGAGCGCGCCGAGGGAT
>JBAPMH010000269.1:0-15658 GCA_049278515.1 Chthoniobacterales bacterium | reverse complement strand
GGGGCACAAAGGCCCCTCCCACATTGTCATGCTCATAATCTTCCTTTGCACTTTTTCGTTGCTCGCGGGCTTTATCGATTCAGTGGTGGGCGGCGGGGGGCTGATTCAGATCCCGGCCATGCTCATTCTCCTCCCCGGTCTGCCGATCGCGACCATCCTCGGGACGAACAAGTTCGCCTCGTGCGCCGGAACGACGATCGCTGTCCAGCGTTACGCGCGGCACGTCGCCTTCGATTGGGCCACGATCCTGCCGGCTGCGATCAGCGCCTTCATTTTTTCTTTCCTTGGCTCGCGCATCGTCTCGCTCCTCAACACCGCCTTTCTGCGGCCGATCGTTCTCGTCCTTCTGGTCCTGGTCGCGATCTACGTTTTTTTCGTTAAGGACCTCGGCATCATTCACGCGCCGAAGCATCCGCCGAAGAAGGCGCGGCTTCTCGGCATCATCATTGGCGCGGCGCTCGGGTTTTACGACGGATTCTTCGGGCCGGGCACGGGCAGCTTCCTCATTTTTCTATTCGTGGGCGTGTTCGGGTTCGATTTCCTGGCAGCCTCCGCCTCGGCGAAAGTGATCAACCTGGCGACCAATCTGGCCTCAGTCCTCTACTTCGGCTGGACCGGGCACATCATTTACGCCTACGCCATCCCGATGGCGCTCTGCAGCGTCCTCGGCGCCACCCTCGGCGCGCGCCTCGCCATCGCGAAAGGAAGCCGCTTCGTCCGGATTTTTTTCCTCGTCATTGTGGGAGCGTTGATTGCCAAGCTCGCACAATCGATCGTCGCGCCGTAATCTTGGTGCGTGATCCGACGGTTGCTCGCTCTTCTGGCGCTGGCGGCTTGTTCCGCGCAAGCCGGTGAAGTTGTCTTTGCAAGCAAGCCGAGCCGGACTCATCTCCTCGAGCTCTTCACTTCGGAAGGATGCAGCAGTTGTCCGCCGGCGGAAGCGTGGCTGAGCAATCTGAAAAAGGAGCCCCAGCTCTGGCGCGATTTCGTTCCGCTTGCTTTCCACGTCGATTATTGGGACCACCTCGGCTGGCGCGACCCGTTCGCCTCGAAACTGTGGACCGCGCGGCAATACGAGTACTCGGCGCGCTGGAAAAGCGGCAGCGTCTATACGCCGGGCTTCGTCCTCGATGGACACGAATGGCGGAACGAAAACGTCCCGACGCCCAGCGCGGAGGCGGCTGGCGTTTTAACGATCAGGCTTCTGGATGGCGAACGAGCAACGGCGACCTTCCAGCCAGCGAGAGGGGCCGGGCGAGAGTATGAAATTCACCTCGCCCGGTTGGGATTCGAGCTGAGGACGGACGTGAAAGCGGGAGAAAACAGCGGGCGCAAACTGCGGCACGATTTCGTGGTGGTTTCCCTGACGAACGAAGTGATGCAGGGCGGCGCCAAGGAACTCCGCTTTCCCGGGGCCGGCTCAGGGCAAACCGCCGGTGCCCGAGGCGCGCTGGCCGCATGGGTAACGGAGGCCGGTCAGATGGAAGCGATCCAGGCCGTCGGAGGCTGGTTGCCCTGACCGAATCCTCAGAGGAGAAGAAACGCATGAATGAAAAAATCGAGAAGACCGCGGAGGAATGGAAGAAGACGCTAACCCCGGAGCAATATCATATCCTCCGCGAGAAAGGGACCGAGCGCCCGTTCACCGGCGAGTACGCCGATACTCATGACGACGGCATCTATCGTTGCGCAGGCTGCGGCAGCCCGCTTTTCAGCTCGGACACGAAATACGAATCCGGCAGCGGCTGGCCGAGTTTCTATCAGCCCGTCGCAACCGACGCCGTGGAAACCGAAACCGATCGCAAACTCGGCATGACCCGCACCGAGGTCCTCTGCGCCAAATGCGGCGGCCATCTCGGTCACGTCTTCCCCGACGGACCCGAGCCGACGAGGTTGCGTTACTGCATGAATTCGGCGGCGCTGAAACTGGAGAAACTGAAACCGCCAACGTCCGCCTGATTCTCGTTAGGCCGCATGAAGCAAGCCGGTCATCGGGCCAGCCCAATAAAGGCAATTCTCTTCGACCTCGGCGGCGTCTTGATCGATCTGCATTCCGCCGAGGCACGACGCGAGTTGATAGACGACTACGGTTTGCCAGCCGACCGGTTTGATAGACTTGCGCGTTCGTGCTTTACCGCGCGGCGAAGAAGTATCACAGAACTCGCGATGATCGGCAAAGCGAGCACCGCGGAGTATCTGGAGAGCTTTTCGCGCGTGTGCCGGCGCAAGGACAGAAGAGGCCTCAGAGCCAACCGCCTTTCCGTCATCGGCCAGGAAAGACCGGCGATCTTCGAGATTTCAAACCGGCTCCGAGGGAAGGGCGCCATCTGCGGCGTCCTCAGCAATACGATTGCCCTGCATTGGGAGAAGTTGGCTTCCAGACAGGAATATCCGTTATTGGCCGGCATCGATCATATCTTCGCCTCGCACCTGATTGCCCGCGCGAAGCCTCGCCGAGACGCGTTTTCTTTTGTCGCGAAGACCCTAAAGGTGCGCATGTCGGAGTGTCTCCTTGTTGACGACACGCCACTAAACGTTGAGCGAGCGAAAGCCGTGGGTTGGCAGGGTTTGCTCTTCACGAACGGCGATCGGCTCCAGCGCGAGCTTGAGGTCCTTCAATTACAATGAAGCCTCCCACTTCGATCAAAGGGGTGTTGCTCCTCGACGGACTGGTTGTGCTCGTCCGGAACGACCGTGACGAGTGGGAACTGCCTGGCGGCCGCCTCGAGGACGGGGAAGAACATGCCCAGACTCTGGAACGTGAATTCGCCGAGGAACTTTCCCTCAGCGTTCGCCTGGTGGCGCCGATCGATTCCTATCTGTTCGAAGTTCTCCCTGGGCGACATGTGTTTATCGTCACCTACGGCTGCGCCCTGGTCGGCGACTTTCAGCCGCGCGTCAGTGAGGAACACACGGCGCATTGTCTCTGGCCGGTCGCGAGATTGTCCGAGATTAAGCTACCTGCAGGGTACAGGAACTCGATTGAAACGTGGGCGAAGACTGGCTAATCAAACCGCATCGACGGAGGAGGTGACGGCTACTTAATTGGTTCCGGTCGAGCGTGTCTCGGCTGATAAACGCCCAGTTTGCCGCCGCCGGGAAGGGTGAGCTGGGTTAGGAGGCCCCAGCCCATGTCCTGCACGTCGCCGCAGGAAATGTCCTTCGTCTTCATCTCCGCCACGAACGCGTTCACGTCGTCGCACATGAGATAGAACTCATGCTGGTCGTTCTCTTCGCCGGGATGGACGGCCACTTCAGACGGTGGCAGGCCGAAGATGAGCCAGCCCTGGCCGACATCGACGTTGGTAAGCTTGAGGATGTCGCGGAAGAAGTTGCGGTCGGCTTCGGGATCTTTGCTGTAGATGATGGAGTGAGCGCCGGTGATCATGCCGGAAGTCTAATTGGTAGGGCGAGACTCAGTCGAGCGGAAGAATGGACGCGTCTAACCTGGGGAAAACGGGGCCGCACGAATTGCGACGGGGTCCCTCGACTTCGCTCGGGATGACAATCTTGGATCGCGCGATTAGTTTCGCGCGACGAAGAGGCCTTCGAACGCGGCGGCGGTTTCGTTGGCTTCGGTCACCTTGACCTGGAGGGTGATGCGAGCCTTTCCCTTCTCGGTGAAGTCACGGCGGAAATCGGACAGGGTGTTCGCGCCGGGCCGGAGGCAAGTCGCTCGAATTGTTTCGCGCACGGGGCGCAGAAAACGAATGGAACTTTCCGCGACCACGACGTGCGCGGCCGCATCGTTCAGCTCGACCCAGAGAAATCCGTAGGCGGCGAGCGTTGCTACGGCGTTGATGCTGCCGCCGAACGCGGTCCGGAGGTGATTGGAGTTCAGGGCAACCGGCGCCTCGACAGTGAAGCCCGCGTCATCGTGCCCGACCACGCGCAGCCCCATTGCGCGCGTGATGGGGATTTGTTCGTGCAGGAATTTTTCGGCGTGCAGAAGCGAGGCACGTGCGTCCATGCCAAGAGCGTAAGGGTTACGTTGCGATTGTCATCCCGAGGGTGGCGCAGCGCGCCGAGGGATCTCTCAACTACAATCTGCGCTATCGCGAAACATTGAGCGTCCATTGACGGAGGAGGCCTATGCTTTCGCGGAAGCGATTGAGCGCCTGAGAGGTCCCTCGTCGTCTGCGCGACTCGGGATGACTCAGTGTTGGAACCATTCGGCTACTTCGTGGATTCCTTCAGCAACCGTTCCAGCTCGCTCTTCCACAGCGCGGCGACGGTATGACTGCCGTGGCCCCGCGTTTGGTCGCTCAATGGAATGGTAACGGCGCGGCCTTTCGCGACACGTTTGATTTCGCGCTCGAGAATTCCAAGCTCCGGCGGGTTGATCAGGTCGTCCGCAGAATTGATCGCGAGCAGCGGCGCGCGAATTTTCTCCAGGCCGGGGCCGGGATCGTAATCGCGCGACGCCTCGAGGGCGTAGAGGACGTCGTTGGCGTCATCGGTTTTCAGATGGTCCGCGACGAATTTATCGACGACTTCGTCGGTCTTCTTGAGATCGGGCGCATCCTTCTGCCGCAAAACCGGATTGCTGCTCATGAGCCAAAGCATTTCCGCCGCGGTGCGAAGACTGGGCGGCTGCGCTGAATATTCGCCGCCTTTCCAGTCCGGGTCGTTCCGGATGGCGTCGATGATCACGCGACGCCAGGCGCGGTTACGTCCGGAGATTTGGGCCGGCAAACTGGCCAGTGGCATGAGCGCATCCATGAAATCGGAGTGGGCCGATCCCCAAAGCCAGGTGTGCATTCCACCCATCGAAGTGCCCATGACAAGCCGGGCGTGGTTCACGCCGAGGCCGGCGGTGAGGAGACGAAACTGCGCCTCGACCATGTCGACGTAGCCGTAGCGCGGAAACCTGGCGTGCAACCCGTCGCTCGGCTTGCTCGATTTGCCGTGGCCGATCCCGTCCGGCAGCACGAGAAAGAATTTCGTCGCGTCGAGCGGCTGACCCGCGCCGAAAAGTTCACCGGCGAACTCGGGCCGGATGAACTGGGCGCCGCTCCCGGTCGTGCCGTGGGTGATGAGGACCGCGTTTTGCACGACGCCTTTCGCGTCTTTTAGCGGCTGGCCGATCGTCCGGTAATGGATCTTCAGCTCCGGCAGCGTCTCGCCCGAGGTGAACTTGAAATCGCGGATGACATAATCGGCTTCGGTGGGTGGGGGATATTCGGCGGCGCGCAATGTTCCGACGACAGCGATGATGGCAAGAGATCGAATCAGCGTCCTCATGATCGCAAGCGTAGCGGCAAATTCCCGGGAGCGCACGCCGTCTCGCGTGTTGGAGCGACGCCGCTCTGTCGGCGTAACGAGCGTTATTTGTGATTCGACACGGTCCTACTGCGACAGAGCGCCGTCGCTCCAACGGAAATCCGTCGCAGCCATGACAAAAACGGAAACGCAGCGAGTGTTTCCACGATGAAGATTCCGTATTTCGAAGTCCTCGCTTTCACGGACCGGTTGTTTGCTGGAAACGCGGCGGGCGTCTGCATTCTCGAAGAATGGCTGCCGGATGAAATGCTCCAGAAGATCGCCACGGAAAACAATCTGGCGGAGACAGCGTTCTTCATCGATCGCGGCAGTTTTTTCGATATTCGCTGGCTCTCGCCGTCGGCTGAGATCGACCTTTGCGGCCACGCGACGGTTGGCTCCGCGCACGTGCTTTTCCAGCATCTCGGCCGGAGCGGAAATTCGCTGGTGTTTCAGTCGCGGAGCAGTGGCGAGCTGAGGGTGGATCGGGAGGGCGAACGGCTGGTGCTCGACTTTCCTTCGCGTTCGGCGGCCAAATGCGACGCTCCGGCGCTCCTGGCGGAGTCGTTAGGCGCGGAGCCGAGCGAGGTCTCCAGGAATCGGGATTACATCGCGGTGTTCGAACGGCAGGAACAAGTGGCGGCGCTCGCGCCGAATCTCGTCGAGCTCGCGAAGCTCGAAGGCGCTCCAGGGCGTTTGCGTCACCGCGCTGGGAAGGGACTGCGATTTCGTCTCCCGCTATTTTGCGCCGAGCGTCGGCGTTCCGGAAGATTCGGTGACCGGTTCGACCCATTGCGGGTTGATTCCGTACTGGGCGAAGCGGCTCGGCAAAACGAAATTGCACGCGCGCCAGCTTTCCCCGCGCGGGGGCGAGCTGTTCTGCGAAGATCGCGGCGACCGGGTCGGGATCGGTGGCACGGCCGTGACCTACGTCCAGGGCACCCTCCAGCTTCCGGACAATTAACCGCGGATCACGCGGATTTCGCGGATGAAGAGAGAAACCTCGCTACTAATCAATCCGTGTTATTCGCGTAATCCGCGGTTCGAAAAATAGTTCCTTACCAGGCAATCGTAGCGTTGCCGGCGTCAGGTTGGGACCGGATCGGTCGGCTCGTCCGAGGCGGAGGTTTTTTGGCTTTTGGTCGCCGCGATCACTTTTTGAGTGAGGGTTTGGATCTTGTCCAACCGTTCACTGAGGAGCGAACGCAATTCATCGGCATCCAGGGAGGAGCCATTAGCCGGCGGAGTCGAAAGAGTTCGGATCGCTTCAAAGGCCTTGTCGTTTAGCTCCGCGACGGCGCAATTGAAGTCCGCCTGCCCGGTCATCGCGCTCGAGATTACGTCGGTGATTTGATCGAGGCTTACCGTGCAACCCTTGAGGTCGTCACCGAAAATAATCCGGAGAATGTCTTCCGCCGCAGCGCGGGCCACTTTTCGCATCGGTTGCTCAGATTCCATGTTGGACGATTTGGCCACAGATGAACACGGATTGGCACGGATAAACAAAAAAATTATTTCCGTATCCGTGTTTCATCCGTGTAAATCCGTGGCAAAAAATCCGGTTACTCATAGCGCAATGCCGTCATTGGATTGACCCGGATTGCCCGCCACGCTGGGAGGAGGCAGGCGATCAAGGCAATCGCGGTCATGAGCAGCGCCACTTCCAGATACGTCGCCGGATTGGCGGGGCTCACCCCGAAGAAGAGGCTCGAGAGAGAACGACTCAAGGCGACGCCAGCAGCCACGCCGATCGCCACGCCGAGCAAAACCAGGAGCATGCCTTCGCCTACCACCATTCGGAGGACGTCCCCGGGTTGCGCACCGAGCGCCATCCGGATCCCGATCTCCTGGGTGCGCTGGCTGACGAGCGAAGCGAGCACGCCGAACAGGCCGATCGACGCGAGGACGAGAGCGAGCCCGGCGAAGACGGTCGTCACGAACGATTGAAACCGGCGCTGGCTCGTGTCCTCATCGAGGATCTGCTCCATCGTCCGCACTTCAAACATGGGCATGTTCTTGTCGACCGACCAGACCTGGCTCTTCACCGTGTTGATGAGCGATTCCGGATCGCCCGCCGCACGGACCGCCAGGGTGAGCTGAGTGAAATCCACCATTGGCTTCGTAATCTCCGGGCGCGTTTTGCTTTCGAGTCCTTCCTGGTGCGTGTCGCCGACGACCCCGATGACGGTGGAAACAACCGGTGGCGTTTCGGGCCGCGAGGGCACACTGCGGAGATGCTGGCCGACCGGGTTCTCGTTAGGCCAAAGCCGTTTGGCGAGCGTCTGGTTTACCACCATGACCGGCGCCTTCGCCTGTAATTCGTCCGCGGTGAAATTCCGGCCGGCGATCAGGCGAATACCGACGGCGTCGAAGTAACCGGGTGAAAAAATTCCCCGCATATCGGCGGTCGGCTCGCTCCCGTGCGGCGGGGGCGGCTGGCCCTCCAGCACGAAACGAGTCAGCCGGATTCGCGTCATCGGAAGGCCGTCCGAAAAGCTGACGCTTTTTGCTCCACTCATGGCGGCGATCTTGTCTTCGACCTGACGGCAGAACGCGGCGATCTGGGCGTCGTTCGCGTAACGCGAAGCTGGCATGCTGAACTTCATCGTCAACAAATGATCGGCGCGAAACCCCGGATCGACGCTCAGGACCGCCAGCATGCTTTTGACCATGAATCCGGCGCCGACCAGGAGCACACAGGCGAGCGCGACCTCCGCCACGACCAGCGCGCGCCGGAGCCGGCTCGAGGATGCGCTCGCATTTGCGCCGCGAGTTTGATTCAGAAACGCGTTCACATCGATCCGCGCGGCCTGAAGCGCTGGGATGATGCCGAAGAAAACGCCGGCGATCAGTGAGAGGCCGATGGTGAAAAGAAGAACCGTAAGGTTGAGCTGAATGTCATCCGGCCGCGCGATCCCCGCCGGGTGGAGCGCGACAAGCGCTTTGATTCCGAAATGCGCGAGGCCCAGGCCGAGGACCGCGCCGATCCCGCTGAGCAACAAACTCTCGGCGAGCAAATGTGAGACGAGCCGGCTGCCGCCGGCGCCGAGCGCTTTGCGGATCGCCATCTCTTTCTGGCGCGCGCTGGCCCGGGTCAGCATCAGATTGGCAATGTTCGCACAAGCGATCAACAGGACGAACCCAACCGCGGCCAACATGACGAGCAGGTTGCGGCGCAAATCCTGGCCGAGGTTTTCAACCGAAACCGGAAAGACATTAATGCCGAAGCCCGCGTTCTGCGTCGGGTCCTGTTCGGCGAGACGTTTCGCGATCCCGTCCATCTCGGCGCGCGCTTGCGCGAGCGTGACGCCGTCCCGGAGCCGGCCATAAACCTGCATCTTGCGCCGTTTCGCTTCGACCGGATTGCTGGTCGCGGTTTCATCGTAGGGAACCCAGAGCTTCGGCGAATGCTGGTCCTGTCCTTCTCGGGCCGCCGGGAGATGAAAGTCGGAAGGGAGCACGCCGACGATTGTGTAGACCGTGTCGTTGAGGGTGAGTGTCTGGCCGAGCACGTTACCCTGACCGCCGAAGTGGCTCCGAAAAAATGCATCGGTCAAAACCACGACGTGAGTCTTGGACAGATCGGTTGCCGCCGAGTCGAACGTCGTTCCCAACGCCGGCTTCACGCCGAATAGCGCGAAGATATTCGCCGAAGCCCGGGCGCCCTCGATTCTCTCCGGCTCCGCCCCACTGGTCAGGTTGAAGTTCGCGTCTTCAAATCCGGCGATTGCCTCGAACTGGGTGGCCTGCCGCGTCCACTCCAGAAAAGTGAGATAGGCCGGCGGTAATCGCTCTCCGATCGAGCCACCCAGGGCCGGATTTTTTTCCCAAAGCATCACGACTCGTTCCGGATCGCGCAGGGGCAAGGATCGCAGCAACACCGCCTCGACCACGCTGAAGACCGCCGCATTCGCCCCGATTCCGAGCGCAAGAACGGCAATGGTGGTCAGCGCAAATCCCGGCGATCTCCGGAGCATGCGCGCGCCGAAACGGAGATCAGCCAGGAAATTTTTCATCGTGGCACTCTAGACGTGCAACGAAGGCTTGAACAAGCGTCGCCCATAGTGAAGCCACCAAGGAGCGGCGATTTGAAATCGCCGCTCCTTGATCACGTGATCTTTATCGCATGGTAGAAAGTTGCGCCACGTCCTCGAGCGATAGATCGAGCAAGTCGATAACGGATTTTCGTTCTTCGGGGGAAGTCTGCGATAGCTGCCGGGCAACGGCAGTGAGGACATCGCGGTGGAAGTCGCCGGTAGTACTGGCGACAAACTGTTTCAATTCGTCGCTTCCCAGTTGACGCATGAACTCGACAGCGAGGGCGGATCGAGCGGGCGACGGGAGTTTTCCCATCCAGCTGATCGGGCCGTCCGGGTCGAACTCGCGCCATTCACCAAGAAACTGGGGCAAATTGGTCGGCCAGTCGTCCGGCGAGAATTTCGTAACCCACTCCGCCAGGCCCGCGCAGAGGGCGGTGCGGCTGGTTTCGCTATTAACGAAAAGCCCGGTGTTGGTATCAAGAATAGCGCCAAGGGCCACCTGGCGGGTGTCCTTCGTGGGAAGATGACTAACGAATTCAACCGCGTCGTCGGCCGAACTGAGGAAGGTGTACCGAGCGGTCGCTCTCAGACCTGACTGCATCGTTTCATCGGTGGCGTGCTCGGTTACATAACGGCGCGCGTTCACCGGATCACTCTGATAAAGCCCATGGATGTAGTCAGACATGACCTCGGGCCGCTTCCTGAGATCGGGATGCTCCTTGAGCCAGCGCTCGGCCGCCGCGGGGTCTGCTACGGCGAGACACTGGAGCAAACCGGTAGTAGCGAGGTCCGGATAAATGCTTTGATATTGATCCGCGAACTGGGCCGCTGAGGCGGGATCGAAGGCAGCCCAGTAATGCATCTGGCCATTCAGCATCTGTTCGCGCCACTTCGGGTCGATGCCGGCAGGCAAATCGACAAGCATCTTTACGAGGATCGAGGTATCGGACGCAGGAGTTGCCCCCAGGACAGCGAGAGCGGCTAGCGGGATATCGTCTTTGCCAATCTGTTGGACGAGGTCCGCCGCTTTCTGCGGGCTAATGCTTGCCATGCACTGGAAGAAGGAAGTCAGCGCCGCTCGGCGATCAGGGCCGTCCGGAAGTTTCTGAAGCGAATGAAGATAAGAAACCTGTTCTTCGGCACTGGCGGAGCGAAGGCCGCGATATACCTCGAGAAAAGGGACCCGACCGGCACGCTCCGGCGGCGGCAATTCTGACGGCGGCGCGGGCGCAGCGACCGCAGAATCTGCGGGGCGCTGTTCCGCGGGGCGTGTCACAGGCGAGGGGGATAGCCACCGGCCAAAGGCCAGGCCGCCGAGCGCGCAGCAGCAAATGATTACCAGTCTCTTAAACATCATCGGGTCGGCCCAAGCCTTAACTCCAGCAGGTGGTTCGTCTGGGAGGCTGGCAATCCGAGGGCGCGGATTTGCTCTGTCGCATCCCCGGTTTCGACCGTCAGGGATCGGACGAGAATAGACAGAGCTTCGTCGCGTTTTTGCGCATCGCGGATGTTGAAGGCTAATGCGACGATCTCGGGCCTCGTTGCAGATAATTCCGAACCGATTATCTGGACGACCAGGGCTTCGCGCTCCGCTGCAGGTTTGGCCTCGAGCCATCGACGAGCTTGTCTGGGATCAAGGGCACTCCAGCGCGCAAGCGCGTACCCCAGACCGTCCTCAGCGACGGAACTCGGAAGGCTGGAGGCCCACGTCACCAAATTCGCGACTTGATCGTTGTTCGCAGAGGAAACCAGGTTTACCAAGATACGTGACGCATGTTGATCATCAAACATCCTGACGAACTCACGGGTTTGCTCGGTTGAAGTGTTGAATAGACGAACCGCAATTGAACTGGCGGCCTCTCCAATCCCGGCATTGTCCCGGTGGAGGACGACATAGTTTTTCGCGGCCACCGGATCCTTCGCGAACCACGAGTCCACCAGCGAACGGAGCACAGATGAGTCGGTAAAAAATGGGCTTCCCTCGAGCCATTTTGTCGCCGCACCGATGTTGTCTCGCGCCCAGGCGGAAATGAGCACGGCTGCGTCAGAATCCGAGACCAGCTTCGGGTGCAAATCCATAAACCGCGCGGTCGCCACCGGATCGGTCTGGGCGAGCGTGCTAAGATAGGAGGGTAGAAGGAAGTTCCGTTCCGTATCGGAGAGCTCCGAAACCACGTCCATCAACTGGGGCAACAACTCAGGTGACACCGCCGAAGTGAGTGAATCGAATACGTTCATCCGGTAGACCAAATCGGGAAACTTACGGAGCGAACGAAGAGCCTCTTCCGGTTTCAGATCGAGCCAGGCAGCATAAAAGGCCGTCAAACCTATCGGCTTCAGAGGCGTATCGGGAAGCGCGCCCAATTTCTGAGCCCATTGCTCTCGCTGCTCCGGCGAGGCAGTAGTCAACAATTCCTCGATTTCGGCAAAGCCGATTTTGGCGAAACCTTCCACCTGCAAATTGTCGCGTGACAAAGCGTTCGAGGTGCTGACAGCCGAAGCGGGATTGGCAGAGATCTGAGTAACGTGAGGCGCCGGCTCGACTCTGGTCGAAACCGCCTGAAGCGATGTCGGAGACCGATAACCCACCGCAAATGCAATAACGGCGATGGCGAAAGCCGTTCCGGGGAATAGCAATCGCGCCTTCAAGATCGCTCGATGTTACTACAGGACTTCATGCCGTAACAGCTCCCTCTCACTTCGGGTTAGGCTTTTTTCAGCGGGACAGAGTGGCAAGAATCAAGGAGAGGAGAAAAAGAGTCATCCCGAGCGGAGCGTCAGCGGAGTCGAGGGACCCCGTGGAACGTTGCTCGACTTATGATTTGGGCGTCCGCCTGCTGCCGGGACCGCTCGCCTTGCGACGGGGTCCCTCGACTTCGCTGCGCTTCGCTCGGGATGACTTGATTACGGTGTCGTTCACCTGGCCGTAGCGCTTGTTCTGCGCCGTCATCCTGAGGAAATAGCGCAGCCGGCTCGCGAAGATTCCGGAGTGATTGCGCGACATGTCGAGCCAGCCGACCCGGACGCGCTGGTACCACTTCGGGAAGCGCTGAAAGTTTTTCCAGGTCTGCGGATCGCGCTGTAGGGCGACGATGATGTCCGGCGGCAATGCAAACTTCTCGCTCATCCGCCCGCGAATTTTTTCCATCCCAGCCGGTGTCATTAATCCGGCGCGAATCATCCGGCGGACGCGTTCCTTGTTCGTCTCTGAGAGCTGGCTTTTCGCGCTGCGGCGCGGGCTGAACCGCTGCGTAAAAAAATTTTCGTCGATCTTCTTCATAATCCCGTCGATCCAGCCGAAGCAGAGCGCTTCCTCGACCGCGTCGCTGTAGGCGACCCGCCCCTTGCCGCTCTGTTTCGTGGCGTAAACCAGCCAGATCTCTTTTTTGCGGGCGTGGTTCTTCTCGAGCCAGGTGCGCCACGCTTTTCGTGTTGTCACCCGCAAAGTTTGGCCGATCTCCATCGAATTCTCGCGAAAGCGTTCTTTTATTGTAGCAACGGCGCTCGGTCGCCGTTCACTGCCGGCTGCTATCCAACTACTAATACGCCAACAGAGCGGCGTCGCTACAGTTGCCGCATCCAAGGGCAAGGGCGCAAGCGAATTCAAATGGTGAGCGACGAGGAGCGCGAAGAGATCGAATTGGCGGCCATCGATCCAACCGGCGGGCTGGACGATCTTTTGATCTTGGGCAGCCCGGCGATGCGCCGCCATTTCCTGAAACAAGTCGCGGGAACGAGCGCGGCGATCGACATCGACACGCCTGCCGATTCGAGCGCCTAACGAGTTGAGATCGCCGGCGCGCTGGCGGAAACAATCTTCAGCTTCCAATTCTCCATCGGCGTGCCCGAGGTGTTGAGATTCGAAGTCAGATAATAAAGCCGTTTGGTGGCGGGATAATCCGGCGCCTGGTCGAAACGCATCTTCAAATAGTACGGCGGAATGCTTTGATGATAGATCGTCGCGGTCAGGGTCAGGGAGGCCGGATCGATGCCATTGAGCGGGACTTCATAGGTCACCACGCTTGTTCCGCTCCCATCGTGGTAATGGCCGTCATCTCCCACGGCATACGGATGGGTCGCCTCCAGGAAATAGCCGGAGAGCGAAGGATCAGGTCCTTTCTCGGTCCAGCCGAGCGGCAACAAGCGATTATCTTTTACCGGCGTATCGCGGCGGATAAAGCTCGTCGTAAAGTTTCCGTCGGCATCCTGGATCAACTCCTCAAAAATCTGGACCTGGTCCTGTTTCGTGATCGTGTGGCCGGGCTTGTCGTAATAATGAGGCTGGTAATGCTGCAGACTTTTTCCGGAGTCGTCCTGATAGCGATCGAAGAACTCGGACGGCAGCGGCTGCTTTTTTTCATCGACGATGATGCCCAGTTCATTGGTGCGACCAGAGGCCCAGACGACTTCTCCGCTCCGGTTGTCCGTTGCCTGGAACTCGATGAAGGCCCGGCGAAATCCGACCCCGCTCGGAAAACGATGCCCGGTTTTGTTGGTGACGATCACGTTCGCAACCAGCTTGCCATTCTCGATCCGGACCGGTGTAACTGCGATCGAGGCGGTTGAATTCTGGGCCTGCTCGACGAAAGCATCGATCGCGTTTGGCAAATCTGCGTTCACCGTGAGCATGTAGTCGTTTTGGCGAACGCCCAGGACCTCGTTGTAAGGAAGGCTCTTTTCGGATTTCGGCTCGGGCTCAGTCATGAACTGGGAAAACATTTCGAGGAGCGGAACATTGAGGCCCTGGAACTGGTGCCGGACGAAACCGGTGTCGCGGAAGCGCACCTGAATCTTATCCGCGGGAGCGCGATGCTCGGTCGCCGGATAACGGTCGTCCTCGACGGAAGCAATAGGTTGCTGGATGAGTGGCACCTTCAGCGTTCCCGCCGAATTGCTGTAGCTGGTGCGCATATGGCAGTCCTGGCAGGTCTGCGCTTTGGGGTTGCTACCGAACTCGTTCTGGTAACTGCTGTTGAGCCACTCGAGGTAAGTCAGTTGCTCCAGGTTGTGGCCCATCGGCTTTTGATCGACCACGGGAAGGTTGATCGTGTGGCAGCTGCCGCACATCCGCGACGTCTTGATAAAGGGGTCGTGCTTCGGCTTGATCCCCAGAACGTTGTTCATCGGATCGGTCACGATGACATTGTCTTCGAAAGGCCCGGCCAGTTCGTCGGGCTTCCCAGTCTGGAACTGGCCGGTGATCGAATTTTCCAGGAAATATTTCAAGGAGGGCACGCCTGGCGGCGGTTTGTCATCCACGATATGGTGGCAAGCCGCGCAACTGACCCCGTCTCGTGCCAAAGCCCCATATTTGAAGGTCGGGTCCTTCATCTGGGTCTGGTAAACAATCTCGCGATCGAAATCCGCCGCGCCGCCATGGTCCAGATCGAACTGGCGTTTTCCCATTACGCCATGGCAGCGGAAACAGGTGTTCACTACTTCGCGGGCAAGCTTTTCTCCTTCGGCCTTGTCTTTGAAGGTCTTTAGGTAGGCCAGCTCGCTGTCGAGTTGGGAGTAAAAGATCGGGTCCCGGCCGGCCAGCCCCATGGGCGACCAGCGCCACTCGCCGTAGGGCGAGACGTTCATCACCGGCGTCGTCCCATCCCATTGGGCCTGGCCGGTGTAAACCATCAGGTTGCCGTAATACATCGCGCTGTGGCAACCCATGCACGAATCCGAAGTGAGAAACTGTTGCGGGCCTTTGTGGTCGGCCACGATATGATCGTAGGTCTCGGGCGGAAATTTCTTCACCTCGCCGAGCGGCACGGGACGAATCGAGTTGTAAAATTGGACGAACGCTGGGTTTGGCGTCGGCGAGGGCCGGGTCTCCACCGTTTTTTCCACGGGGCCGAGGGCGGCCATTTCTTCGTGGTGACTGTGGGGCGGCGGCCTGCCCATATGGACTTCGGGCGGAGTGGGTCCCACCGTTCCGAACGGTTTGCCTACCTGTCCAATCCCTGGTTGAGGCGTTGGGGAGGGTGAGGGTTGCGGGGCCCACGACAAATCCACGAAATAAGAGAGCGGCTGGCCCGGGTGCCCTTTGATGTTGCTTAGCGAAGCGAAGGTAAATTCTTTTTCCGCCGAGGTGTGACACCTGGTGCAATACAACCCAAAACCGGCATTCGGAACGGCATAGGGAGGTTTGTTGTTGTCATCGATCGTCTGGCCTTTCCAGATCTCCGCCCAATACCATCCATCCTTTGATCCCTTGGAGTCCTTGATCATTATCGTCCAGTCGATGAACCCCGCGGCGGGCGGGTTCGAGGCGAGCTGGTATCGCGCGGCGGGCGCGGTGTACTGTTCCTTAATGATCATGGCCCCATCGGGAATGGTCCCGGTCCGGCCCTCAAGGAGCC
>JBAPMH010000268.1:0-17573 GCA_049278515.1 Chthoniobacterales bacterium | reverse complement strand
CTGCGGGTGATGACACCCGCCACTACATTACGGCGTCGGTGACGCGGAAGGCATGGCGTTCGCTTCGCTCGCGCTCTCCTTTTCCTTCTTGCGCGCCTTGGCTTTTTCGTCCGCGGCTTTCTCGGCGTCAGTCTTCGGGCCGAGTTTCACGGTCTTCGCTTCGAGGGTTCCATCCGTGACCTTCCAATACGAGCCGCGGGCCTCTTCATTGGCGACGACATCCCGCATCGTGGCCGGCTTGCCCGCCTTGGTCATTACGGTTTTGTCCGTGATTTTGAAGACCCGCGATTTCTCCTTGCCCGCGATGGTAAATGTTTTCGCCCGTTGATCGACGGCGGAAATCACTCCGTGGAATGGAATCGCGCGCGCTTTGGCCGGATCGTTCGTCGTGTTGGCCGCGGGCGAGCTCGTCGTCTTAGGAGCAGGCGTCGCTTTGGCTTTCGGCGACGCCGAAGCAATTGGGCTTGGACTCGGCGACGGTGACTTTTTGCTGGCCGCGGTAACGGCCACAGGCGCGAAGCAGGCAAGGGCGACAATGCAGGCAGTGATGGTGTGTAATTTATTTTTCATGGTGGGGATTTGATTGGATCGGTGTTGTAGCGATTTGAAGTAATGAAAGGCGAGCTTAATCCTCCGGTTTTCCGTCCAACAGCGCCTCGCAAGGCACAGTCTCCGGTCCTTTTTCGGTGCAGACCGCGTAGGTTGCCGGCACGACTTCGTTAGTGCTCTCCCTCAGGTATGCCGGATACATCGAAACCCCGGCATATTCGCCCTTGGCATTCAGAATGTAGAAGTTGATGCCGAAGTTCGGGTTGCCTTTGCTGTTGAGCAGGCGCTTCTCGACGGTGTTCGCTTTGATCCTTCGACAAGCTTCCATGCCGGCATCTTTCGGGTGCATCCCTTTGCGCATATTTTCGACAATCAGGAAGGAGCAAAGGTTGTAGAGGTTGGCCTCGCCGCGACCAGTTGAACCAGCGGCGCCCACTTCGCCATCCACGTAAAGCCCGGCACCCAGAATGGGAGAATCGCCGACCCGGCCCGGTATTTTCCAGGAAAGCCCGCTGGTCGTGGTCACGCCACAGATCTCGCCTTTGGCGTTGATTCCATTGCAGTTGATCGTGCCGTAAATGTGCCGGATATCGATCAATCCTTCCGCCACCATCTGGCGCATCGCCTTGCGCCCCGCTTCCGCCCGTTTTTGTGGATCCAGGTAGTGCTTTGGATCGATCCGCCGTTTCCAATTCAGCCAAAGGTTTCGTGAATTCTCCGTGTTCAAATCGTCCTCGATCTTGAAGCCAAACCCGCGGGCGAAATCCTGGGCGCCTTTACCGACAATGAGGTGGTGGTCTGTCTGTTCCATTACCGCCTTCGCTACCAGCGACGGCGTCCGAACCCCCTCGAGGCAGGCCACGCCGCCGGCCCGGCGTTTCGGCCCGTGCATGCAAGAGGAATCGAGTTGCACCACGCCCTCTGCATTCGGCAGCCCGCCGTAGCCCACGCTGTCATCGAGCGGATCGAGCTCGACGATGTTCACGCCCGCGATCACGGCATCGAGCACGTCGGCATTGCCGCTCGTCATCATCGTGAACGCCTTTTGGACGCAGGTCATGTCCCCGCCATTTTTGAATTTGTTACCGTTCGCCGAAGCGACCACGACCGGCTTGGCTGCCTTGGAACTCGTCACGGTGGGAGCTTGTCCGAAGAGCGCGCGCGGTGTCACTGCCAATGTTAATCCGCCCGCCACACTCGATTGCACAAAACGGCGTCTATTCATGCTTCGATCCAAGCACGAGATGACGCGCCCTGGCAATGCGTAGTTTCGCTCAGGTCCCGCGCCACCAAGCCGTGATGCCGCAAGCGAGAATCGAATTTGTCAGAGCGTTCAACACCTGGCCGACGACGAACCAGGGATGGAGATTGATGAATACGGCCGCGTTGACGACGAACGGCGCAGACCACGCCATCCAGACGACAGCGGCGAAGCGCAAGGCGCCTGGAAGCCCACCGGCGAACACGCCGCCCCCTCGGGCGACGAGGAGGAAGACCGTCGCGATCGCGATGCAGCTCAGGAACGTGATCATCGAAGAAAGCGTGTAGCTGCGGTTGTTTTCGGGACGCCACGTGTTGGGCGTCAATCGTTGGAACCGATGGAAAACAAAACCCATCCAGAACCAGCTTGTGAAAATTGCGAGGACTCCGGCGATGGCGCCGGGAGCGAGGGCAAGTTGTAACGTTTTCATAACGCCGAAGCCGGCGCCGAGATTAGCGCGCGTCCGCTCTCGCTGTCACGCTCCTAATTCGCTCAGCGCGTGGCAACCTGCAGCGTCTCTCAATCCGATTCGTTAATATGATTAAGAAATTACTGCTGCTCGTGGCGATCGCGACGAGCTTCACTTTCGGGGCCGCCCTCAAGGCGCAGGGATTACGCATTGAAATCGGTGACAAGCCATACTACAGCCATGGCCCACGTTACTGGGAAGGTGAATGGGAAATGATCTGGGTGCCCGGCCATTGGTCGGAGCATGGCCATCATTGGGTCCACGGCCATTACAAACGCGGCGTCCATCGCCACCACCATCATTACGACGATCGCGTTCGTGAAGACGTGCGGATCGAAGAACGCCGATAACCGGATCGGGATTAACAAAAGGAGCGGGCCCGGCGGCTTCATCGCTGCCTGGCCCGATTCTTTTCCGGGCAGCCCCTTTAACGGCGGTTAACGAATGCCGGCAATGCCCGGGGCGGGTGGCTTTGCGAAGATCGCCGTCAGGTCTCCGACAACTTTTTCCGGGCCGAGGTAATTCTTTCCGGCGTAGGAATCGGAGATCACGTTGCCAGCGGCGTCCAGGACGACGAGGCAGGGAATGCTTTCGCCGGCATATTTCTTTAACGCCGCCTTGGCGCTTAGTTTGGCAAAATCGATCGCCGGCCAGGGCATTTGGTGATCGCGGATATAGGTTTCCATCCCGAACGGCGACTTATCAGAGCTGACAAGAACGATTTCGAACTCCGGATGCTGGGCTGCGTTGCGATTGTAGAACTCGACCAGCTTGGGAGTGAATTTGCGGCAGGACGGACACCAAAGGGCGGAGAAATAAAGGGCTATTAATTTTTTCTTGCCGAGCAGTTCGTCATCGAAGGGGCCCAGACTGCCATTTTTCAGAATCACGAGGTTTCCTCTCAGAAGATCGGCCACACCGGAAGAGGGGCCATTTTGGGGAGGGGCGGCTGCTCGCTCGCGGGCGAGCTGGCTTTGGTAAAGCGTATCGAATTTGCGCGAACGCTCGGCCTCCAGGGCCTGCCTCTGCTTCTGAGCGGCGATCTCATCCCGGGCGGCCTGCTCGTCGGCTGGCGAACTCTGATAGGCGCCGCTCTTAATGGCCGCGATCAGGTCGGGCGAGGCCCCGGCGTCGCGTAAAGCTTTTTCCGCCACGGCGTCGCAAGTTCCCGCAAAATGGCGAGCCGATAATTCGTCCTGAACGGATTGATTCGAATAGCCGGACCGGAGCATGAGCCCAACTTCTTTGGCCGTGAGGGGCAGGACTCGGCCAAGTGCGCTGTCGAACGCCGTCCCAAGGAGAAGAAGTCCAACAAGAAAGAGACGGCGCATTCCAATTAGCGAGCACAAGACAGGCCATTCATTCCCCGTCTACCACGGCTTTGAGGGTGAGCGTTCTCCGTTTCCAGTTCTAGGGCAGGTGATAGACCTCGACCAGGCCGACGCCGACCGTTCCGTTCACCCCGCTGACAACGGCGGTGTAATTGCCAGGCTGCAAGGTGGCCACGATTGCGGATTCGGCATCGTTTGAGGGCGGAATAGTGGCGCTGATAGCTGCTTCCTGGTCGGTCCGCCAGTTATCGTTTGCGGCAAACATGGTTCCGTTGCCGTCGTGCAGTTCGAGCGTGGGATCGGAAAGCGTGCCGGCGAGGGGAAGGGATGGGCCGAGGGCGCGGACGATGACGTTCTGCGATTGCTGTCCAAGGACGATGAAGCCGCCAATCAGGATGTTGTTGCCGGTCTGGACCGGCGCGCGTGTGGAAATATTTGCGAGCTTGGAATTGGCGGTGGTGTTGAGATCATAAACTTCGACGACGGCTATCCCGGTCGTGCCATTGATTCCGCTCACGATCGCGGTGTAAGCGCCGGGCGCCAGCGTGGCGACAATGGCCGATTCTTTGTCGTTGGCCGGGGGGATGGAATTGAGAATCTCCTGTTTGTTGGCGCTGTCGCCCCAATTGTCGTTGCTCTCGATCAACTGGCCGGTGCCGCCGTGAAGCTCCAGCGTCGGATCGGCGAGCACTCCGGGAATCGGCAGAGAGGGCGCAATCGCTCGGATTATCACCTTCTTGGATTGAGTGCCGGTAATAATGAAACCACCAATCAAGACATTGTTTCCGGTGCCCACACTAATGCGCGATGAGATGTTTCCGAACTGGGCCGGGATGGGTGTCGGAGAGCTGCCGGGAGTCGGAGTTGGGGTGGCGGTGGGGGGAGGGGTTGGAGTCGCCGAACTGCCTGGTGTCGGAGTCGGCGTGGCAGTGGGGACAGGTGTGGGCGTCGCTGAAACGCCGGGGGTCGGGCTTGGCGTTCCAGTGGGAGCAGGTGTTGGTGTCGGCGTCGCTCCTCCGGCCGGTGTGAGAGTAACAATAGCCGTGGCGGGCGTGCCCAGGGAGCCGTTCAGCGGGTTACTGAGATTGACGCTAAATGTCTTGTTGGTAATGGCGGCAGGGTTGTTCAAGAGCGTGATCGTAATCGTCTTTGCTACCGTATCCGCATCGGCCCAGGAAAGAGTCCCGTTGGCGGGAGAATAGTCGGTACCGGCCACTGCCGAGCCGTTGGCGGTCGCGAAATCCACGCTCACCGGTCCTGTGCCGCCACTGGCTCGGGTGACACTCAGGTTTACCGTTCCGCTGTTGTGCGGAAGGCTGATGCCGGCGCTCGCATGTTGCATGGTTCCGGGCGGATGATTCGATTTCCAGTTTTGGAGCAGAGTCGCGAGCGCCTGGGGCGGATTGGTCGGTCGTGGAATTGGATTGGCTGCGGTGCCGCTCTGATCGGACGTGTTGATGCCGTGGCAATTCGTGCAGGTCCGGACTTCGCCTTTCTTGAAAGTAACCCAGAACCGCTCCTTCAACTGGCTCGTCTTGTTCGCATCATTATCGAGCATGTGCCAGGTCATCGCTTTTTCGGCAGGCAAAATCGCCGCGAACGAACCGTCGTCGCCCAGCCGAACCGAACCGGGAGGCGCGCCCGGTGTCGGGACGTTTTCCGCGATGGTGTCGTGCAAAGGGGTGGCGACAACACGCCGGCCTTCAGAGGGCGTGGCGCCCCCCAGGAGGTAGCCCCGGCGAAGATCGGCCTGGAGGAATTGGATCCAGCCAACGTTGTAAAGAGGAGCGTTGTTAGGCGAAGGCGCGGTCGTCTGCGTGTTCGACCAGGAAATTTTCAAGTTGAACGGTTGCTGCCGATCGTGCAGGTCCCGTTTTGTGACGTTGCGACTGACGCTGAGCGCGGCGTTTTTCTGGACGAGATAGTTTTGGAAAGTGGGAATATCGACGCCGTTGGCAGCGAAGACGGCGGCTTCGATCGGGTCGATCGCGGAGCTGGTTGCGACCGGCACTGGACGCGCGACGATCTCAGCGGGATCCAGTTCCCATGCGGCCACGTTGGTGAAGGTGACTGGCTGCGCTACCCCCGCGATGAAGTAGCTGGTTGTGATCGTCAGGCCATTCGTCAAAGCGATGTCGGGAACAAAGGTGCCGCTTTGAATCTTGAGCGACTTGAGCCGGAAGTTCCAGGGAGTGGAAGGTTGGGAAACAGTCCCGCGATTCCAATCGGTCTGGTCGATCCCGGTGGCGGTGGAAGCGATGAGGGTGCCATCCGCAAGCGGAACCGGTGTCCGATAGAGAATCTCCGGAGTGGTGAGCGGCACGAAAGGGGTGGGGGGCTGGGTGATGTTCATGCCGACGCGGACAATCGGAATGTTTTGCGGCTTGATCGCGCCGGTCACGCTGGAGGTGACATAGCTGACCTGCATGGTGTCCGGATTCACGCTCGCGCCGGCGTTCGTCAGTTTGACGATTTGCCCGGCGCCGTGCGTGCCCAGGTCAACGGAATCGGTGCCGAAGAACGTTCCCGCGTTGAGAGGGTCTTCGTGCGCCCAAAAGAAGTTGCTGATGAAATTATGGGCAACAAGGCCGCCGTAACCGGGCGCGACGGCAGGATTCAAATCGACCAGGTTGTTGTCGGTCGTGAAGCTTCGCTTGAAAGCGCCGGCGATTTCGTGACGACCGACATGATTCAGGATCTCGCTTCCGGTGCCGTCGAGATTGATCATCCAAGGCAGGAAGATGTTGGTCGCCACTCCGTTGATGGTGTTGTTCCATTCGAGGGCGAGCGTCTTTTTGTCAGCGCTTCTCGGTTCGGGAAAAAAGTCCAGGTGCGGGCCCTGGCCATACGGCGATCCGAGCGTGAAAGCGGCGCCCGCCGATTCGTCCGCAAAATTTCCGGAACCGTTGCCGGTGGCGTGCCAGCCCCCGAAAACGTTCGGGTCGGGCTCGCCAAAGTTTGGATCGCTGTCGCGCTCATCCGTGACGGCCTCGATGTCGCGCGAGAGATGGTCCCAGTTCACAAAAATGAGCCGGCCTGCACTATCGATCGAGGGCGAAAACGCTCCGCTCGGAGCGTGATGGAGCAGCTGTAGTGTGTTGGCTGCGGGGTCGAGCTTCCAGAGCCCGCTCACGGTGGGGAGCCCGAGGTATTCCTCGCGCTGGGTCAGGTGCGGCTGTCCGTTGTAAGGACGGTCGCTCGCGAAGACGAATTGGCCGCCGGGCGCATAACACGGCATGACGTTGTTGTAAGCAGGCTGGTTCGCGACCTTCGTCACGACGGGCCGGACGGCGGCATTGAGCTGCGCCTGGGTGGGAAGGGTGATTTCATACAGCTGCCAGACGAAGGTCGTGGTGTCGTTAGGCCCGGATGGCGCCCCGGCGACCATGCTGAAAACAGCTTTAGTCTTGTCCCAAAAAACGGACGGATTCCGGACGGCGATGGTGTTCGCCGCGGGTTGGCCGCCGGAGATCGCGCTCCAATCGGCGACAGCCAGCAGATCCACGAGTTGATGATTCAAATTGGGGTTTGGGTTGGCCGGGAAGCGAACCCAAAGCGAGCCGCCTCTCCCGGCAAACGCGGTCCCGCCGAGGTGACTTCCGAAAGGCGACACGCACGACATGTAGTTGCTGGGGATGGTGCGGGTGTTCACCTCTTCCGGCATCGGTACCTGGGTGACGAACAGGATTGGATTGGTCGGGTCGGCCGCGAGAATCATCGAGCCGGGCAGAGCAATCCCAAGGAGCAGCAAGAGGTGTCGTTTCATAAAAGAAAACCGGAACCCAAACCGGGAGAACTGGTTGTTAGGTCGCAATTTCACAGCAGGCCATACGCCATAAGCCAGGCTCGGGCAGTTCTTCCGCACGATCAGTGTCTGCCCGCAGGGACTATCCCAAATATCCCCTAATTTTTGCCGGGTTCGCGCGTTACTCTTGGTGAGAAGAGCATGCAAAGCGTCCGAGTTGAAGAAGAAAAAATGAATGGCCAGCAAATGGAGGCGCTTTTGCAGCGGTTCGAACGGCCGCTTCTCCAATACGCGACCCGCATCCTCGGAGACAGCGATCGCGCCCGGGATGTGGTCCAGGAAACCTTTGTGAAACTTCAAAACGAAAAACGAGATCAGATCGATAGCGCGCCGGCGAAATGGCTCTTCACGGTCTGCCGGAATGGGGCCCTCAATATTTGCCGGAAAGAAAAACGCATGACGTATCTCGACCAGGATTTGCTGGAAACGCGCGAGAGCGAGCAGCCGGCGCCGTTCGAAAGAATCGAGGCGAGGGAAGCGAGCGGGTTCCTCCTCAAGATCCTCGGCACCCTGCCGCCGCGGCAGCAGGAAGTGCTTCAATTAAAATTTCAAAATGACCTCAGCTACCAGGAAATCAGCGAAATCACGAAGCTCTCGGTCAGCAACGTGGGCGTGATGATTCACAACGCCCTTAAAACTCTGCGGCAACGTTACGGGGAGGCTTCCCGGGATTTCCTGCCGTTCACACCTCGAATCGTTTCATGAAAATTAATCTCGATGATCCAAACCTGACGGCCTATGCGCTCGGCGAACTGCCGGCGGATGACCATGCCGAAGTAGCAAGAGCGGTCGCCGAATCGCCTGAAGCGCAAGAATTCGTCGCGGAGACGCAGCAGTTTGCGCGGCTCTTGCGCGCCGAGTACGAAGCGGACCGACAACAACCGGCTTTTCGGCCGCCAATCGCTGTCCGAATGGAAGAGGAACGGCGCGTTTCCTGGCGCTATCAATGGGGGTCGCTCGCGGCGGCTCTCGCCATCTTCGCCGTAATCGGAGCCATCGCGGTCACCACGATTCAGCGGGAAAGCGCACGAGTCACTCGGAGCCCGGGCGATGTATTGAAAGCGGAAAAGCAGAATCTTCCGGCGGCGGTCGAAGCGATTCCGGAGTCGACGGTTGAGATGGAAGTGGCGCAACAGCCGGTCGCTCCTGGGCCATTGAACACTCCGGCCTTGGCCGAAGAGAGGCCAAGTGCGGGACTGGCGCTCGGAAAGGATAAGAGACTCGCGCTCAATCCTTCCGCGCCACCGCCCGCCCCGAAGCCGGTGCAGGCAACCCGCTCCATAACGACGGGTTCATATATCCCCGGAGCCGGCGAGACCCAGACCGAACTGCCGTCCCGCTATCGCGACGATTTCAACACCGCCACCTACGACAAGGTGGAGGAAAACCCGTTTCTGCCGGCGGCGACCAATCCGCTTTCCACTTTCTCGATCGATGTGGATACCGCGTCCTATTCGAACGTGCGCCGTTTCATCACTTCAGGATCGCTTCCGCCGAAGGACGCGGTGCGCGTCGAAGAAATGATCAACTACTTCAGCTACGATTATCGCGAACCGGAAGGCGACAAGCCGTTCTCGATCGACTTGGATTCGACCGCCTGCCCCTGGGACGGAAGCCATCGCCTGCTCCGGATTGGACTCAAGGGCCGCGAAGTGGCGAATGAGAAACGGCCGGCAAGCAATCTTGTTTTCCTCCTCGACGTCTCGGGTTCGATGATGCCGGCGGAGCGTTTGCCCCTCGTGAAGCAGGCGATGCGATTGCTCGTGGATAAGCTGAGCGAGAAGGATCGCGTGGCGATTGTTATTTACGCGGGCGGCTCGGGGCTCGCTCTCAATTCGACCAGCGGGAATGAGAAGGAAAAAATCCTGCGCGCGCTGGACGAGTTGAAGGCGGGTGGCTCCACCAATGGCGCGGAAGGGATCGAGCTCGCGTATAAGGTCGCGGCCGACAATTTTATCAAGGGCGGAGTCAACCGCGTGATCCTCGCGACGGACGGCGATTTCAACATCGGTGTAACCAACCAGGGCGACCTGATCCGGTTGATCGAACAAAAAGCAAAGAGCGGCGTGTTCCTGACCGTGCTCGGCGTGGGGACGGACAACCTGAAGGACTCGACCATGCAAAAACTGGCCGACAAAGGAAACGGGAACCACGCGTATCTCGATTCGGTCGATGAAGCCCGGAAGGTCCTCGTCCAGCAGATCAACGGAACGCTGATGACGATCGCGAAGGACGTGAAGATCCAGGTGGAATTCAATCCGGCCCGGGTCGCGTCGTATCGGTTGATTGGTTACGAAAAAAGGATGCTGCGGAAGGAGGATTTCAATAACGACAAGGTGGACGCGGGTGAGATCGGGGCGGGGCACACGGTGACGGCGCTCTATGAAGTGGTGCCGGCGGGAACGGGCGCCACCGATCCGGCGGCGAGTGTTCCGCCGGTCGATCCCCTGAAATATGGGACGAACAAGACGGAGACTACCAATGGATCGCCGGAAATGGTGACCGTGAAACTGCGGCACAAAAAACCGGACGGCGAGACGAGCGAGCTGACGGAACGCTCGTACGTGGATAACGGCTCGAAATTTGAGAATGCGGCGCCGGACCTGAAGTTCGCGGCGGCGGTGGCGGAATTTGGGATGCTGCTGCGAGACTCGCAATACAAAGGGAAGGGAAGCTTCGGCGCCGTGATCGAGTGGGCCCAGGAAGGCAAGGGCCGGGACACGGCTGGTTATCGCGCCGGATTCATCGAACTGGCGCGCAAGGCGCAGGAGCTCAAGCCGCGCGAGGGTTAAGACGCCCCCAAGCAGGGATCCGCGTTTATTGGAGCTTGTAGGTTTCCACCAAGCCAACACCGGTGGTGCTATTCATCCCGCGGACAATCGCGGTATAGCCGCCGGGCGGGAGCGTTCGCACGAGTGCGGATTCCAGGTCGTTCGTGGGTTGAATGCTCGTCGCTTCGATTTCTGCCTGTTGGCTGCTGCCGTCAGGTCGCGTTTTCCAATCATCGTTGGAGGCGATAAGCGTTCCGCTGCCGTCGTGCAATTCCACCGTGGGGTTTTCCAAGGCGCCGGTGACAGGAACCGATGGTCCAAGGGCGCGCACGATCACTCGGGCAGGGCCGCCGCCCCCGCCGCCAACAATCAGGCCACCGATCATGACGTTGTCGCCGGTGTCGACGAAGCCGCGTGTGCTGATGTTCGCCAGTTGGGAGTTTACCCCCTGGCCCAGATCGTAAACCTCGACCAGACCGACGCCAGTTCCACCATTCTTACCTGCCAGGATCGCCGTATAGGCCCCCGGACTAAGCGTCGCCAGGATGGCCGGTTCCAAGTCGTGGGCCGGCGGAATCGTTGTAGCCTCGATGTCTGCCTGCTGGCTGGTTCCGTTAGCCCGCATTTTCCAGTTGTCGTTTGTGGCCAAGGTCGTGCCGTCTCGGTGTAGTTCCAACATCGGGTCGGACAAAACACCGCCAATCCCATTGAGCGAAGGACCTACTCCGCGAATAAGGACCCTCTTTAGCTCGGGCCCCGTAATGATGAAGCCGCCGATGAGGACCCGGTCGCCGGTAAGCACCCGCATACGTGTGGCGATGTTCAGCAACTCCGGCGGTGCTGCAGGCCCCACATAGAGTTCCGCGCTCGAGAGAGTGTTGTTGCCATCATAACCGCCCGCCATGAGCACCTTGCCGTTGGGCAGCAAAGTCGCACTATGATAAGAGCGGGCGGTCATCAGGCTTCCGGTGGACGTCCAGACCCCGCTGGCTGGATCGTAAAGTTCCGCGCGCGAGAGGACAGTGGTGCCGTTATCCCCGCCGGCCACTAGCACGTTCCCGTTGGGCAACAACGTCGCCGTACTGCCGCGGCGCGCGCTGCCCAAGCTGCCGGTCGCCGTCCAGGTCCCGCTCGCCGGGTCGTACAGTTCCGCACTGGCGAGAGGCTGAGTGTTATTAGAGCCGTTCAGGCCGCCGACAACGAGCACTCGACCGTCGGCTAGTAAAATTGCCCTATGACCGTAGCGCGCGACGCCGAGGCTACCGGTGGCGATCGAGGTCCCGGTCGCCGGATCGTAAAGTTCCGAGCTCGCCATGACTCCATTGCCGTAACCGGTGTCGCCGCCCGCGATAAGCACTTTGCCGTTGGGGAGCAACGTCGCGGAATGATGGGCGCGCGATGTGATGAGGCGACCGGCGGAGCTCCACGTCTCGCTTGCCGGATCGAACAGTTCTGCGTCCGGAAGAACAAAGACATCGAGGCCGCCGGTGACGAGGGCCAACCCGTTGGGCAGCAACGTCGTCGCGTGGTCATAGCGTGCTGTGATCATGCTGGCGGTAGCTGCCCAAGTCCCGCTGGCCGGATTGTAGATCGCCGCATTCGGGCGAGCTCTTGTGAGGTGGCCATTAAAATAGGATCCGCCTTCGGTCAGCACCTTGCCGTTAGGCAGCAGGGTCGGCCAATAAGTGCCGGCGTTTTCGGTCGTCGCCCAGGTCTCAGTCACTGGATCGTAGAGCTCCCCGCCAGCGAGCACCTTGCCGGTGGGGAGCAACGTCGCTAAATCCCCGGAGCCTGGAGCAACACGGCTGCCGGTCGCTTCAAAAAAACCGGGAGGACCCGCGCGGAGCTGCAGCGGCGCGAGCCCCAGTCCGAGAACTAGCGGGATGAACGCAACCCGTCGCTTAACCGATCGAGACCAATGAAAATCAAATAACGACCGACCTTCCTCTGGGAGCGTTCCTGCGTGCATTTCGTTAAAGGTTACGCTCCGCCAGGCGTCTAGGGCAATGATAATCCGGCAATGCGGTAAAATAGTCCTTATCTGAAAAGTCTGTTGAATGGTGTCGCTGCCAAGAAGGGCTGGGACGCTCGTTGTAGCCGGGATCGGTGATCCCGGCGATGTAGGACGGAGCGTGTGGAATGACCGGGATCATCGATCCCGGCTACAAATCAATTGCGTTACATTATTACACTGGTAACATTGAAACATGAAAAGGCAAAAAGCAGTGTCCCCAAAACGAGTGGAGCGCGTCCAAATTGGCGCCCGGATGGAGAAGAGCCTGGTCAAGGTCCTGCGGGGCCTGGCCGATTATCTCGATCTGTCCCTCGGAGACTTGCTCGAGGGCATTACCCTCCATGCTTTGGAAGGCAAGACGCCTTTCTCGGCCGAAACGCTCGGACACGTCAAGCGGTTCAAGACCGTCCATGGATTGACCCTGACGGCAAAAGACAGTCATCAACTGGTCGAGGTTTCGGATGCAAAACTTTAGCGCGACCAGTGACAATGAATTGATCGCACTCGAAACCGGCATGCTCGATCCAGGCGCTTTTCCTCATCGGGAGCATGTCCGGTTCGGCTATGGAATGTTGGAGCGGTACTCGTTCGGCGAAGCGGTGAACCGCTTTTCGCGCGGATTAAGATTGCTCGCGGCGAAAGCGGGGCGGCCGGAGGTTTATCATGAGACAATCACGGTCGCGTTTCTCGCGCTGATCAACGAGCGCCGGGCGCGCTTGGGATTTCAAAACTGGGATGAGTTCAAGGCCGCGAACGGCGACCTGTTCGATAAGCATTGTCTGGAAAGATGGTACGACACCGAACAGCTCGGCTCCGATCTGGCGCGGCGAACTTTTTGCCTGCCGTCAAGGAGCGGTCCCGCCAGTGCGGGAGCGACCGAAAGACAGCGGCGATTTCAAATCGCCGCTCCTTGAAGCCTACACTTCTTCCAACGCGGCAGGTTCGGCGGCCGGCTTGACGCGCATGGCCAGAAAGGCGCCGAACAAGAGAAGGGCGGCGCTCCAGATTTGCGCCTGGGTGAGACGTTCGCCGAAGAAGATGGCGGAGAGTCCAAGCGCTCCCGCGGGACAAATGAGCTGGAGGGTCTGGGAAAGGGCGACACCGACTTTGCGAATGGCCACATAATACAAAACGTGGGCGAGACTGATGCAGGTCACGGCAGAAATGATCAGGATGACGTTCACCCTCGCCTCGACCTGCAGCGGCGTGCCAATTCTGCCGAAGGCGAGAGTGAGCGGCAAGAGGAGTCCGGACGTGATCAAGCTGATCACCCCAAAGCTGCGGATCGGTCCGAGCCGCGCGGAAGGCCGTTTGACCAGGACACTATAGAGCGCCCAGCAGAAGCTGGCCGTGAAAGCGATCGCGATTCCCTGAAACGAGATGGCCCCGCCTTCTCTTCCCGGTTGAAACCAAAGGACGCCGACAGCGCCGACCAATCCCAGGAGCGTCCCCAGCTGGAATCGCCACTGGCGAATGATCCACCGCTCCTCCGGAAAAAAGAACAGCGCCAGCAGCGCCGTGATGATGACCGATGAGCGGATAAAGATCGCGTAAACCCCGGGACCCATGTGGAAGAGGGCGACGGTTTGGGAGATTTGATGAACGACATTTGGCAGCGAAGGAATAAGGCAGGCCACGAACAGGCTTCGGTTGAGCCGCGGCCCGTGGCGGCGAAAGCGGTAGTAAGCGAACGGAATCACCGCGACGCAGGCAACGGCGTAACGGTAGAAATTTTGCGCCCATGGATCGTAAAAACGGTTGAGATAGAACTGAAAAAGCGAGGGAGTCGACCAGATCAGGACGGTCGCGAAGATCGCGGCGTAGCCTCCTGAGAAATTGCTTCGGTCCGACTTTGTCATGATCCAGGGTTTCCGGCAGTGGATTGATCGATTCGAAAGAAAGTAGCCTCGGCTTGCAATCGTTTAACGCTTCCATCTAATAGGCAGACGAACATGAAGAATTACAAAATCGGAACCATCGTCAGTCTTGCGATCGCGCTCGTGGCTTATCCGAGCGGAGTTTTGCATGCGAAAAAGCGGCCTGCGGCTCAGCAGCAGCCAGCCGGCAACACCAAGGCGAACCCGAAAGATCCCGGCGGGCACTCGGCCGCCGGCTTCGAGGCGGCGAAGAACAAGGATTACGAAAAGGCGATCGCGGAATTCACCAAGGCGATCGAGGCGGAGCCAGGCGATTCGAAAAACTATTTCAATCGCGCGACGGCCTATCGCGCTGTCAATAAACTGGCCGAGGCCCAGGCGGACTACTCGAAGGCGATCGAGCTCGCTCCGCAAGACGACCGGGCCTACATCGGCCGCGGCGAAGTGCTCCTGGTCCAAAAGCAACAGGACGCGGCCCTGGCGGATTTCGACAAGGCCTTGCAGATTTCACCCAACGACCCCAATGCGCGGCGGTTTCGCGGTTTCGTCTTTATTTCGAAGTCCGAATGGCAAAAGGCGATTGATGATTACTCCGTTGTTGTCCAAAAGGTTCCCACTGACGGGGACGCCTTTGAACGGCGGGCGTTCGCCTATCGGAACCTGAAAAAATTCAACGAAGCCATCGCCGATTACAGCAAGTCGATCGCGGTGGACCCGAAGGATCCCGAGGGATACCGGCGCCGGGCTCATGCCTACACCCTGGCGGGAGACAGTAAGAAGGCGGCTGAAGATTTTCGCGCCATTCTCAAGATAAAACCGGATGACATGGATGCGCAGAGCCGGTTGAAGGCGCTCGAGACCAGGGCGAACGCGTCGCCGACTCCGGCGGCTCCGATGCCCCAGACGCCGGCAACAAAGCCCGCGACGGCCCCGTCCATGGCGCCGCCGGCCGCGTCGCCCCACTAGCACTGGCCGCCGTTTGTCGTGACTTTCCGTTCGGCGATTAAGCTTTCCGCGCGATGGCCGACCGCATAAAGATGTCCACCCGCGAAACCCATCTCAGCCGAAGGACCAATATGAACATCCCGAAGAACCGATTCATCCTCCTGGCCGCCACCCTCACGGGGTTGGCCTTTACGCCCATCAGTCAGGCAGCCCCGCCAGCCGATAATTCTGCCACGGCGCACGCCACGAAAGGTGTGCAGCTTTCTCAGCAAGGCGCATTCGATCAGGCGATCGAAGAATTTACCAAGGCGATCGAGGCCAATCCCAAGGATCCGCGATTTTATCGTGATCGCGGCGGGGTTTACCTGACGATGAAGCGCTTCCAGGACGCGGTGAACGATTTCTCCAAGGCAATCGAGCTCGCGCCGAAAGAACATACGGGTTACTCGCTGCGCGGCGCGGGAGAAAGCGAGTTGCTGCAACTCGATCCAGCGATGGCGGACTTGAACAAAGCGCTCGAGATCAAGCCGAACGATCCGCAGACCCTGGAACGGCGGGGCCTGGTTTATTACCGGCAGAAAAACTATCAGGCGGCGCTGGACGACTACAACAATGCCCTCACCCAGAATCCAAACAGCACATTGGGGTTGAGCCGGCGGGCGGACGCCTATGTGGCTCTCTCCCAATTCGACAAAGCGCTGGTGGACCTGCAAACAATCATACGGGCAAAGCCGGATGATTTTGACACGACGCAGCGGATTCAGTACGTGCAGGCGAAGCTGGCCACGCCCAGACCCGTGGTGCAGAGGACGCCACCGCCGCCGACGCCCACGCCCGCTCCGGAGCCGATGAGCATGCAGATGAAGCTCGGGATCGGCGCCGGAGGGCTGGTCCTGATCATCATTCTGATCATCATCGTGGCCCGGAAAAAAAGCCGGGGATATTGAAACGGGAAAAGCGCGGAAAGAGAGCGAGAAATTTCTTTGACACCCGGGAGCGGGCTGTTAGCTTGCCGACGCTTTTTCGGAGAACGAAAGGAGGTCCCATGGTCGTTCCAGACGGAAGTTTGACGACTCTGGGACTTTTACTTCTAAACGAAGAGGCAACCGGTTCATTCCGCTCCGGCGGGATGAGCAATTTGATGATACGCAGCGGCCCATGTAGCTCAGTTGGTAGAGCACGTCCTTGGTAAGGACGAGGTCACCGGTTCAATCCCGGTCATGGGCTCCAGATGCGGGCTCGGACCGGCAGTAACAACCCAAAAAAGACGCAGTTAGTTTCAAACGAGGAAAATCGAGATGGCTAAGGACAAATTCGAACGCAATAAGCCGCACGTTAACGTCGGCACGATCGGGCACGTTGACCACGGCAAGACCACATTGACTGCCGCGATCACTACCGTGCTCTCAAAGAAAGGCTTCGCCGAAGCGCGCGCTTACGATTCCATCGACGCCGCTCCCGAAGAAAAAGAGCGCGGAATCACGATCTCGACTGCACACGTCGAATATCAGAGCGACAAGCGCCACTACGCTCACGTCGATTGCCCCGGCCACGCCGATTACATCAAGAACATGATCACCGGCGCTGCGCAGATGGACGGCGCGATCCTCGTCGTCTCGGCGGCGGACGGCCCCATGCCGCAGACCCGTGAGCATATTTTGCTTGCTCGCCAGGTCGGCGTGCCGGCCATCGTTGTGTTCCTCAACAAGACCGACATGGTGGACGATCCGGAGCTTCTCGACCTCGTCGAAATGGAAGTGCGCGATCTGCTCACCCAGTATGAATTTCCGGGCGACAAAATTCCGATCGTCAAAGGCAGCGCGACGAAGGCGCTGGCCGCGGGCGACCCGGCGAGTGCGGACGCGAAGTGCATTATGGATCTCATCGCCGCGATCGACGACTACATCCCCGTCCCGGAGCGGCCGGTCGATCTGCCGTTCCTGATGCCGGTGGAAGACGTGTTCAACATTGAAGGCCGCGGCACCGTCGCGACCGGTCGTGTCGAGCGTGGCATCCTCAAGAAGATGGAGGAAGTCGAGATCGTCGGCCTCAAGGACACGATGAAGACGACCGCGACCGACATCGAAATGTTCCGCAAGCTTCTCGACGAAGCGCGCGCCGGCGACAACGTCGGTGTCCTGCTCCGTGGGGTGAAGAAGGAAGACGTCATGCGCGGCCAGGTGATCGCGAAACCGGGCAGCATTACGCCGCACAAGAAATTTAAGGCGGAAGTTTACGTGTTGAGCAAGGAAGAGGGCGGCCGTCACACGCCGTTCTTTACCAACTACCGTCCGCAGTTTTATTTCCGCACGACCGACGTGACCGGAACCGTCAAGCTGCCTGATGGCGTCGAGATGGTGATGCCGGGCGACAACGTCTCGGTGGAAGTCGAGCTGATCACCCCGATTGCGATGGAGAAAACCATCCGGTTCGCGATTCGCGAAGGCGGCAAAACCGTCGGCGCCGGTCGCGTGGCCGAAATCATGGACTAACTTGATTTGGGATTGCGGAAACCGGAAACCGGAAAGATTATTACGTCGCGTCTTTTCTT
>JBAPMH010000267.1:0-11816 GCA_049278515.1 Chthoniobacterales bacterium | reverse complement strand
GGATCTTTACCTCGTCGCTGAGAGTCTGGATAAACCGGACTTGGTGATAAAAGGAGGCTCCGACGCACGGACAATTTCCCCCACGCATTTGATCGTGAAAACCATCGAAACCGACGGGATACATTTTTGGGATCTCGATATTGAAACCCAGGTCAAGAAAGAAATTCCCTGGAAATAATGCGATCTAGACTCTACTAATTTTTTCCCTGTAACTCCGGCAGAATGAGAACGCCATCCAGTATTCTGGCACTGTTTTTTTCCGCGGTCCTTTTGACCTCGAGTGGGGCCGGGCCGTTGGAAGATGGCACCCAGGCATTCGAAAAAAATGATTGGATTCCCGCGATGATCTTGCTCCAGCCTTTGGCCGACCGGGGGAACGCTCGAGCGCAGTTCATGGTAGGGGCCATGCATTTTCGGGGATGGGGGGTGGCTGAGGATTTCGAAGCGGGATTGGCGTGGATACGTAAGGCGGCCGATCAAGGGGACGCCGAGGCGCAGTCGCTTCTCGGGGATGCTTATCTCGAGGGTCGCGGGACGAAGCTGGATCATGCCGAGGCGATGAAGTGGTTTCTCAAGGCAGCCGATCAAGGCGACTCGTCCGCTCAACGATCGATCGCTGAGATGTATGCAAAGGGCCTCGGCGTGGCGAAGAGCCAGGCTAAGGCAAAAACGTGGTACGAAAAATCACGGAGGCAACCTCAATTGCCGGCCGAAGTGTTAGAAGGTCTGGCGTCCTCTTCCGCGATCGTCCTCTACTCTCTCCAGCCTTGGGGCGGCCCGGGTCTTCCCCAGTGGGATTTTCATGGTCACCATGTTCTCGGGCGCATGAATTTGTCGCCAAAACAGGCGAAGACAGCCGTCACGGCCCTGAACACGGCGTTGTCGACGGGGGATGCGAACTTCCTGCCGGCGTGCATGATCACCCCCAGGCACGCGCTGGCCTTCAAGATCGGCGGCGACGCCTATGATATCCTCATCTGCTATCAGTGCGGCCAACTGGAGTTGCGCAAGAACGATCAGTATCTGCCATTCACGGGAATGATCGGTGGAACACCGGCTGTGCTCAACGGCCTGCTGAAGTCGGCGGGCGTTCCTCCCGCCGACAACTCATCTCCTATTACCGAGGACTCAGTTGCTCTGCAAAAAAGCTACGCAGAAGAAGCGAAGGTGGCGCTGAAGCTGGCGGAAGAAGGCGATGCACAAGCGCAGCGCGTCCTTGCCACAATGTTCATGCGTGGCCGGGGTCTTAAGAAAGATGAGACCAAAGGGATTGATTGGCTTCGCAAATCCCTGGGATTTGCTCCCGACCACCCGGATTTCCAGGTAATGATCGGCAAGATATACGCGGACGATCAGCACCGTAAGTACTCCAAAGCAATGGAGCTATTTAAGAAAGCCGCAGCTCAGGGCAACTTGGAAGCTCAGCATGAAATTGCCGGACTTTATGAGTTCGGACAAGGAGTTGCCAAAGACCCGGCTGAGGCGATGAAATGGTTCCGCCAAGCTGCTGAGAATGGATACGCCGAGGCGCAGTTCACAATAGGAGTCAGACATGCGCAGGGACGCGACGCGAAGCAGGATCATGCAGAAGCGCTGCGGTGGCTTCGAAAGGCCGCCGATCAATCTCATCCCGAGGCCCTCAACTGGATGGGCACAATGTACGAGGAAGGCTGGGGCGTGCCGAAGGACCAGATGGAGGCTTATTTCTGGGATCGCCTCGCAGTAAAATACCACACCACGTACGGAAACCGCGTCGCTTTTCGAGCGACCGCGGAACAGTTCGCCCTCGTCGAAAAGCGTATCGCGGACTGGATCGCGACCCATCCGAAGGCGCCGGCGGAATCACCTTAATCGAAGGCCCAAGGGGTTATTCTGTGAATCTCAATATTTGGTGGGCATTCTGACCTGAGGCTTGCAATTCGCTTTTGAGAAAGGTCTTTTCGTTGGCATGCGATTCATTTCTGCAGTTATCGCAGCCTTTAGTCTAATAGCCCCGACAAGCTTCGCGGCTGAGTCCGCTCCGGTGACGCCGCAGCACGTAACATCGAAAGAGATATTGGCGGCACCAAAGCCGGAATATCCGGAGGCCGCCAAACAACAGCATCAACATGGGACCGGCGTTTTTCTGCTACGCACAAAGATCCCGACAGGCCTGGTTGCAGAGGTCATCACCGGCCAGTCGACCGGGAACCCCCTGCTCGATGATGCCGCAGTGAAAGCACTTCGAAAGTGGCGATTCAAGCCCGGCGTCTTGGTCCACCGCGACATCCACAAACCTCGATTGAAGCGGGCGGTCGCAGAAGACGAATGCCTGGTCCTGGTCCCGGTCACGTTTTAAATCAAATGATCGCAGTTCGCCACGGCGATTTCGGGCGGGGCAATATAGTCACGGCACGGGGGGAAAAGGGGGCAGTCCACCACGGCGAATTCGTCTTTGCGAATCTGTAAATCTCGCCATTTGGCTGGACTTAACGGTTGGAGCCGGCGCAGAATTAACAGACGCTCCCTCCTGATCCACCTATGAAACAAATCATTACCGCCGTCGTTATCGCTATCCTGGTAGGGAGCTCAGCACCTTGGTGGTGGTCAAAGATCTTCCCGCCAAAGCCGCCGTCTCATTACGAGCTGGCTGGGCCCATCCGTGTTGCTAGTGTTGAGCATTCCGAGAAGTCACTCGGGAGATACTTCCATTTCTATCACTCCGAATTGGACAAAGCGCTCCAGCGCGAGGACTGGAACGATCAAAAGCTTTGGATAGTCCGCGGCTCGACTGCCAAACCCAGGCTCATCAGAGTGTGGAGAACACCAAACGGCGGCACCAAGGGCGATTCACACGGCAGATACGAAGACGATCCAAAGGGCGGTGACTGGAGCGTTGGTGACGAATTTTCCGTGGCGAAATAACGGAAAGAAGAAGACGGGTCGGTCCTAGAATCTCGGGGGTCCCACCGGGGTCAGCAACTGTCTTAGATCGCAAGAACAAAGTCAGGGTATTTCAGCAGGTGGTTGGCGAGGACGATGAGTTTTCGCATGACGGCAGTGAGAGCGAGTTTTTTGGCTTTACCGCGCTCGAGGAGACGGAGGTAGAGCGGTCTCAAGACAGGATTGTGGCGGGAGGCGACGAGCGCGGCCATGTAGAGGACCGAGCGGAGCTGAGAGCGGCCGCCAAAGATGTGGCGTTGACCGCGGAACTGACCGCTGTCGTGGTTAAAGGGAGCGACGCCGGCGAGGGCGGCGGCCTGGGTATCGGAGAGGGAACCAAGTTCAGGCATCAGCGCAACGACGGAGGTGGCGGTGAGCAGGCCGATGCCTTGGACCTTCTGGAGGCGATTGACCTTGGCCAGCAGATCGGGAGAAGCAGCGACCTTTGTTTGGATGAGCGTTTCGAGCTGCGCGACTTGTTTCCGGAGGAAGGCGACGGTTTTAGCAATGAGGCGGAGGAGATTTTTGTCTGTCAGGGTTTGGGTGAGATTGTTGTTTTGGGTGATCTGGGTGAGGAGATGGGAGCGGTGTTTGACCAAGGCCAGCAATTGCTCTTGGAGGGGATCCGGCACAGGGAGAGGCTTGGGTTGGAAGGTCTGAGCAAAATCAGCGATTAAGCGGGCATCGATCCGGTCGGTCTTGGCCAGACGGTTTTGGGCGCGGGCAAAGTCGCGGACCTGCCGTGCGTTAAGCTGGATGATCGGCCGGCGGGCAGCGTGCGCCAGGCTCAGGAGGAGAGCTTCGTATCCGCCGCTCGCTTCACAGACCAGGATCGTCTCAGGAGGGAGAGATTTGAGCCAGGGGAGGATGGCCTTCTCGGTATTGGAGAGGCGCTTGGCCGGCGCAGGGTGGGAGAGGTCGAGATGGAGCTTTGAGACATCGATGCCGAGGTAAGACTTCATAGGTAGGAAGAGCTTTGGAGTTGATTTGAGGTTATGAGGTTGTTTATCCTTCCACTTGCCGATACGAACTCAGCGGTTCCGGCAACTGTTCAAGGTAGAAACAATGCGCCGGGGGAGGATCGGGCTGACCCACGAACTCGGGAGGTTCCAGTCCAGAACGATCTTCTCCCTCGGCGGCTTACTTTGATGAACAGCCCCTCAGCCGCCCATCAAAAACCAAGATACAAGTCCGAGAATCTCGGCATTTTCTTGTTGGGCAACCGCGTCGGTTGCCACCCTCATTCGAACCGACAAGCGGGTTTGGCAAGCGGAGCGCTTGCCCTACAATTGGAAGAACAAATAGCCGGGCGCTATGAAACATTGCACGTTTTCAATCGCAGGATATTGCCTGCTGCTATCGACACTTGCGTGGGCAGACGCCGAGCCGGCGCCATCGCCGCCGCCTGGCTCCGAGGAGCGCCGGGTAATCGAAGTCATGCGGACATTCTATGTCGCGGCAACCAATGATGACCTGGAGAAGTTTCATAGTGTCGTCACCCGAGACTTCTACAGTTACGACGGCGGCGCACGATTCACGGGCGATGAGCTCATGGCGCTGATCAAGGCGGCCCATGCTTCGGGCAAGGTGTTCGCGTGGAACGTCACCAAGCCCGAGGTGCGGATGCATGGCGACGTCGCCTGGATCACTTACGTCAATGAAGGATCGGTGAAGGATGCTTCCGGGACAAAAAACGTGACCTGGCTCGAATCGGCTTTTCTGCGCAAGGAAAACGATAGCTGGCGCATCGAATTCTTTCACAGCACCCGCGTGCCGTGATTTCGCGATGAACGCGGCAATCCGCTCTCCGAGTGAGGCGAAATAATGTTCGCCTTCGAGGGCGAACATTCGTCTAATTCGCGTCTGCTCCTTATGAAACGGATTCTTCTTTCGGCAGTTCTACTCCTGGTTGCATGTTCAACCCTTCGCGCCACCGAGGCTCTGATCTTCGATGAGGGCGGGTACAATCTTTATATCCTGATCGGAGACGGGGATCACGGCTCGACCGTGGCGCAGGTCCGTTTCACGCCGCCCGGAGCTAAAGACTGGATTCATGTTCCCAGCAAGCAGCTTAAAATTGAAAAGTTCGATGAGCACAAGCAGGTCCTGATCATGCATTTCACAAATCAGAAAAAAGATCCGGCGTTGCCGCCTACGTTCTCCTTTTCCGCGAAGAAGGAAAACGCCGTCCTCTCTATTCACGGCAAGAAGATCACCGGCTCGTTCGATTGGCTCGACCAATGATGCGAATGGACGCGAATGAAGACAGTCGAACAGGAGGGAACGGAGAGAACTGAGGTTTCTCATTCTCCTTTGCCTCCGTTTCCTCCGTTATCTCCTGTAAATAAATTGACCGGAGCGGCCAGCGGAATTTTTCTTTTCTTGTTACGTGCACTTCGTCAGACTCGGCGCATGAAGCCGTTTCTCACCATCCTTATTCTGGTCGCGTCTCTTCATAGCAGCGTCGCGGCAAAGCGATCTGCGTCAGGCCGCACCCTCACGGACATTAATGCGATCTCCACCCGGGTCTTGCAGAGATCCATAAGCCCCAAATTCTACAAAAGCCTGCTCATCTCGCCGATCCACGGATGGGTTGTGGTCCGCGCGAACATATCGGGCACGCGTCTCTCCGGACCGAGAATTATTCACTCTGAACTTAACGGCGCCTACGATTCTCTCGCTCTTAAACTGGCAAGCGAAGCGCAGATCGCCGGATATTTTTCCATCGAACAACCTCATTACGGAGGCTCCGTCCTGCTTCACCTTCTCATTTATCAGATCGCCGACGGCACGATGGCGCTTTCTTTTCCTACGTTTGAAGAGCCGGGCGGCGATCAAATGGAGTACTGGGGTTGCGCGCGGCTCGCGGTCTTAAAAAGCGACGGCAAGTGGACGGAGATCGAGGGTCCAGCCAGTCTTCAGGGGAAGGGCTGGGAGGTTCGACAGGGCCTGAAAAGTAGAATGCGCGCGCTCCTAAAAGCGGAGATGAAACCGCTAAATGTGGACAGCTAAAGCGCCAGTTCGACGCCAAGAAAATCAATCGAACAGGAGGTAACGGAGAGAACAGAGGCTTCTAATTGTCCTTACCTCCGTTGCCTCGGTTATCTCCTGTAGATTCCTTCGCTTCCTCCGTGAATGCTGAGGTTTTTCTTGGTGAAAACAACTTCGCCCCGACGCGGTCCCTCCCCATGAAGCGCGTTCCTGTTTTTCTGTTGGCGATCTTATTTCTGGCGTTTGCGCCCTCTGTCCGCTCGAACGAGTCGAACGAATGCCAGGAATTGGACAAGGAAATCGTCGCCCTGATTGATCAGTACAAGGAACTGCGAGAGCGACGCCGGCATTTGCCCGACGGAGCTTATGACACGGACTTGCGGGATTCTGGCGGAAAGCTGCACAGAATTCTCCAAACTCTAGGCACGGAACTTGGACATCCTCCTTGCACGAAGAAGATCATTGTCGGGTGTCTCGGAGAGCCCGACGCCATTAGGAACGATGTCCAGATGGCGCGTTTTCTTGGAATCTATGAGCGCGAGCTCAGGAGATCCGGACGAGAGATGCGGCCGAAGCGTGGTCGAGAGTATCTGGTTTATCACTGGAGAGGAGGACATGACTTTCTGTTCTTCATTAATGAAGACGGCCTGATCGTTGACCACGGCTGGTGGTTTGCCTACGAGTGACCCCAGCGACGAGACAACGGGATTGTATTGCCTGCAAATTCCCAGCGCTAGAGCACTGGGCTTGTTTCACGGGACAGGGTTCGAAAAATGTTCGTCTTTGAAGGCGAAATTTCGTCTAATCATTCGCGCAACGGAGCGAGAGGATATTGCCATGGTTAAACTGGTCTATTGTCTGCGCCGGCGGGCCGACATTTCGCTGGAAGAGTTCTATCGCTATTGGTTGAACACGCACGGCCCCAAAGTCAAAAGTATGGCCGGAGCCCTGCGGGCGACTCGTTACATCCAAAGCCATACCTGCGCTCCGGAGTTGAACCAGATTTTCGCCGACTCGCGCGGCCTGGCGCCGGCCTACGATGGCATCACGGAAGTCTGGTGGAACAGCGTCGAGGAGGTCAAGGCGGCCATGGGATCGACGGACGGGGCCGAAGCGATGGCGGCGCTGATGGAGGATGAAACCAGGTTTATCGACTTCTCTCAATCGCGGGTGTTCATGACCACGGAGCATCCGATTTTCGATCGCCAGAACGCCAGGGACGAGCCATGACGAAGAGGGATAGCGGTCGATTGTCGACGCGCAGCGAGCATGATGACACTTACGGCGTTACTGCTCTCGTCGCCACGATCACACACCCGATGAAGCCGACGCTTGAGGCCATGCGACGAACGGTCCTGGCCGCGGACTCGGCGATTACGGAAGGCGTTAAATGGAATTCGCCGAGCTTTTATTGCCACGGTTGGTTTGCAACCATCGTCACCCGCCAGCCGACGCAACTGGATGTCGTGCTTCACTGCGGCGCGAAAGTTCATGCCGGCAGTGAAGTCAGCCAGACGATTGATGATCCTGAGGGTTTGCTGACCTGGCCGTCCAGGGACAGAGCAATAGTGTCCTTCGGGAGCGATAGTGAATTTCAGACCAGCAAGCAGTCATTCGGTCGCATCATCAGGCAGTGGGCCGCGTATCAAAAGCGGTCCGCGGGAGGGGCGGACGCCGGCTCCGCGACAAGAAAAAAGGAAGCAGGATGAGGCTAATTAAGCGCTAGGCGTTCTGATGAACTGGGAAATGCTTTCCGCAATCGGCCAGGTGGTCGCCGCCGTGGGCGTCATCCCGTCATTGATTTACCTGGCGGTGCAAATTCGGGAGCAGAACAAGGAGCGGCGGCGGGCAGGGATCAATCTCCTGACTGCGCAATGGAGCGACCTGGTCAAAACCGCGCAGGAGAACCGCCACTTTGCAGAGGTGTTCCTTCGCGGCATGCAGTCATTCCAGGCTCTTGATGCAGCAGACAAGCTTAGCTTTAGCGCGTTCTTCACCCGGTTTACCAGAAACGCTGAGGGAATGTTCATTTACTATCGCGACGGTGCGCTGGAGAAAGCACTCTGGGAAGAAGTCGAGCGGACGATGATCGACTATTTCGCCTACCCAGGCGTAAGAGACTGGTGGGCGACACGGAAACATTGGTTAACCGATGAGTTTCGCGCCGTCGTGGAACCAATCATTGCGAAGAACCCCGAACCGAAAATGTATGCCGCTTACGGGTTGGATGAGACGTCTAACCCAAGCAAAAGATAAGAAGTAAGACGCGGGCAACGAAGAAATCGTCATGAGCCAGTTGATGCGGTTCCCGAGCGCGGTCGAGCGCGATCCTGCGATTGAAGCCTGGATGCGGCACCATTCGGGTGAACTGGGAGCAATCGCGCGGCGGTGGTTCGAGGTGATGCGCGGCTGCGGCGACGACGTGCGAGAGCTATTGCACGACGGACACCCGACCGCGTGTGTGGGTGACGCGGCCTTCGGCTACGTGAACGCCTTCACAGCTCACGTTAACGTCGGTTTCTTTCGCGGCGCCGAGATTGCCGATCCCGAGGGTTTGTTGGAAGGCACCGGCAAGTTCATGCGCCATGTGAAATTGCGGCCGGACCGAGACATCGATTCTGCGGCGCTAACGAAGCTGATCGAAACCGCATATGCTGATATGAAAGGGAGGCTGAAAACGGAGTAGCCCGCGAATTACGCGAATGGACGCGAATGGGAGATGGGGGGACCTCGGCGGCGGTCATCGTTGCTCCGCGTTCGTGACGACACAGCCGGAATGCCGTCTCGCAGAGACGGCCTACAATTGTAGGGCGTCTGTGTCAGACGCCGTGAAGATACCACGCGGTCCTTGGTCAGGCTGGGATTCGAAACCGATTCCGGATTCTGTTCGCGTTTATTCGCGTAATTCGCGGGCACTTTCTCTTCAGACTTGCAATTAGCTCGCGAGAAAGTCTTTCTCGTAGCCATGCGAATTATTATTTCGGCAGTTATCGCGTTGTTTGCGCTCATCGGCTGGGCAACTTCCGTCCCGGCGCAAGATCCGGCGGTGGTCAATGCCAAGACGGTCAAAGTAAAATTTGAGAATGAGAAGGTGCGGGTTCTCGAAGCGGAGCTGCCGCCCGGGACCAAGGAAGCGGTGCACGCACATCCGGCCTATGTCATTTATGTGATGGCCGGCGGGAAGGTCCGTAATTACGCCGCCGACGGCAAGACGACGGAGACCGAGATAAAAACCGGCGACGTGCTCTATCGCGATCCGTTGATCCACGCCGCGGAAAACATCGGCACCACGACGATGCACATGATCCTCGTGGAGCTGAAGCAAACGGTGAAATAACCAGACAGGATTTTTACAGGATTGGATCTCCGGAAACGGCGTAGCCCTGTTAATCCGCTCGAAGACTCCCGGTAACCTTACAGGTTTTTCGCTTCCTGGAGCTGTTCCTTTACTCGCGGCGTCTTGTCGCTGGTTGGAAAACGGCGGATGAATTCTTCGCAGACTGGGATGGCGCGGATCGGGTCGTGCATGACTTCGAAGAAGAGCCCGATCTGGTTAAAGAGGCTGTTCTCGTGTTGCGGGTTTTGGCGTTGCGCGATCATGTATTGCTCCAACGCCTTTTCCGGCTGGCCAGAAAAACGGAAGGCGTTGCCAAGGTCGGTCCGCACGTCCGGGTTATCCCGGCCTTTCGCGATCGCGTCCTGATATTCGCGGATCGCGTCGGGCCACTGTTGATGATCGTAAGCCTGGTTCCCCCGGACGACTGCGGCATCGGCCGGCGATAAGTTCGAAACGTTCGCCGCCGCCGGCGCTGTCTGGTTCTGCGGGAAAACCGGTGTCGGCCCGGACGGCGTCCGCTGCGACATGATCATCCACGTCACGCCGGCTCCAACCAGCGCCGACAATAGCATCGGCAGAAGATATCTTTTCAGGCCCGTTGACGACGAGTCCGTCCGATTCTTGTTCTGTTTTGGCATAAAACGGTACTTTTCGCGATCAACCTCGCGAGGACGGGCATCGGCCGCAAATGATCAACCGTCTTCCCATCCGGCAGGCGGTTCCTCGGCCACGAACAACTCACGCTTCGAGAGCGGCCACGCACACAGCGAGAAAAAATGAGGCTTACCGGGCATGGAGATAAACCCGTAAATCACGTGCTATAAGAAACTTATTGACGGCTCTCGGCGTTGCTCCCTAGCCTCGGCCCCCAACACAGATGCGAAGCGAGCGCTTCGCGGCCCGCCAAAAGGCAAGGGTGTCGGAAGTTCCGGTGAATTTCCGGCGAGCCATCAAAACCAACACAAAGGAACCTAATGAAACTCATTGCTTCGACCCTCTTCGTGACCCTCGGAATCGTCTCGGCAACATGGGCGCAAAAGGCATCGCCATCAGCATCGGCGGCCACAACAACAACAACAACGACGGCGGCCAGCTCGCCCGCCGCTCCGACTTCTTCAGCTGCGAATACGGACCTTTACCATGTCCACTTCGCGAAGTCGGCCACGGGCAAAGCAGCGGAGCACGCCGATTCTCTGAAGAAACAGGATCCGAAGGCGGCGATGCCGGGGCATATGATTGTCCTGCGTCATCTGACTGGTGATGCGTGGGATTACTGCGTGATCGAGCATCTCGGAACCAAGGCGACGGTCGAGGCCACCCGGGCCGCGCCGCCCGCCAGCCAGGTCGCGCTCGGCGACTGGCACAATGACACGTTCGCGACCGGACCGTCCTGGACGGAGTTCGCGAAGCAGCTGGGTTTGGACGATGCCTCGAAAAGTTCGGCGTCGGCTTACGAGGTGTCGATGTATCGTCCTGTGCCGGGACAACGGGAAGCCCTCGACAAATTCCTGAACGAACCACCGGACAAGGCGGTAGACACGTCGTCAGGGAACGTGGTGCTGCAACACATGGAAGGCGCCGCCTGGACGTTCGTCGCGATCGCTCGTTACAGCTCGTGGAATGATTACGCGAAGAACGAGAGCAACAGCGTAGCGCAGATGAACAAAAAGGAAGGCGGCTGGTTCAAGTTGCGGAACCTGGTGTCGTTTCACACCGACACGGTTTGCGACCGGATCGCGCCGTAATTTGGTTTATTCTGCCGTCCCGTTGCTCGAAAGCATCGGGACGGCGGAAGCCAAGAACCTCGTGAACCGCCTCACAATCCAATGAGAACACCTGCCCGAATATTCGCGACGTTGATAGCGCTTGTAATCGCAGCCACTCCTCTCACGGCCAGTTACGGGCGGGATCCTAATTTCAAGCCGCCCGGGACAGAAGAACAGGCAGCCGTGGACAGCGCGAATGCCGACTTGGACAAAGTGTACAAGCAGCTCATGAGCAAGCTGGACGCAGGGCAGCAAAAGAGCCTGAAGGAAGCGCAACGCGCCTGGATCAAATGGCGGGACGCCGAGGCGGACATCATCGCCCGAGTGGGCGGCGCGGTTGGCGGCAGCGCCATGCGGGTGGACTACGCAAACGCCCAGGCCAAATTGATCAAGGAACGGACGGAAGTTTTGCGCGGATACCTTAAAGACGCAGAGACCAATCGATGATTTGAGCTTTGTCAGGACCTTTGTGTCCCGGCAACGATCGCGGCGCAAAGGCCGCTCCCACCTTGGGAGGAAGCAGCCAGGAAGACCTCGAAGAGTCTTGACCAGTTCTTTGCCTCTCGTCAGACTCGGCGCATGAAGCGCCTTCTTATCCTCCTTGTTACCGTCGTCCTCGTTGGCACAAGTTTCGGATACGTCTCACCCGGGAACGCGCGAACCATCTCAAGTATCTCGTCGATCCCACAGCGGATCTTGCAGAGATCGATAAGTCCAAAATTCTACCAGAGCCTGCTGATCTCCCCGGTTGAGGGGTATGTTGCCGTGCGGGGGCAACTCGATGGCACGCGGCTCTCCGG
>JBAPMH010000266.1:0-5407 GCA_049278515.1 Chthoniobacterales bacterium | reverse complement strand
GTTTACGTCGGATGCGAGACGCCATGGTTGCGGTTGGTCTTCCAAAACCAAGCTTCGCACACGAAGGCGGTTATTTGATCGTGACGTTGCGAGGAGATCGTGTAACAAAACGCGGACTCTTGTTATCTTCTACGCTGCTGACTGATTTGTCAGCGCGCGAACTTAAGATTATCAATCTCATCTCGCGCAAAGGCTCTGCGACCGCGCAGAACTGTGCTTCTGCGCTAGGCGTTGACGTGACAACCGCGCGTTCGGACCTTCGCAGATTGATCGCAAAAGGCTTTGTGGTTCGTTCGGGCTCGGGACCCAAGATCATTTACTCGCTCGCAGCAACGACTGATCAGGCATAACCGCAAAAAACGAAATAGGACGCGTGGGATATGCGGGGTGCACCCCGTGGGAGAACTCCCAGACACGCTGTGGGCCGCACCCGGGGCCACACCCGGGCCACACCCGGGGGATTACCCGGGCCACACCCGGGGATTACCCGGGCCACACCCGGGGATTACCTGGGCCACACCCGGGGGATACCCGGGCCACACCCGGGGATTACCCGGGCCACACCCGGGGATTACCCGGGCCACACCCGGGGATTACCCGGGCTATGCCGCATCTCGGAAACACACCGTTAAGTGAGCAAGGAACGCCATCATGAAGAGCAAATCCTACCTGACCCACTATTATAATTACTACTGTTTGCCCGAATTCGACCAAGGAGACGGGCACCGATAATGGCGAACCCATCTCCCGCGGTCAAATGCTGCCTGATTCGGCGCGGGAGAGCGGGATGAATTCGGATTCGTGGAGGACGATGCGTTTGGTGCCGCGGAGGAGTTTCCACCATTCCCAGGCGCTGCCGGCGGCGATGAGGAAAACCAACACGACGAAGGCGAAGGCGACGATGGCGTCGAAACGCCAGATGGCGGCCTGACGCAGGGCTTCAGCGGATTTGGTGGGGTCGGTCAGAGCCGCGGCGGTGCGGGTGAGTGAATCGGCGCCGCTGAGGAAGCCGAGCTTCGGATCGGACGAAAAGATTTTCAGGTAGGCGGCGCTAAAGGTGACGACGGTCATGAAGCAGAGCGGAACGAGCGTGACAAAGATGTAGCGGGCCTTGTTCATCTTGATCAGGACCGTGGTGCCGAGGCAGAGGGCGATGACGGCGAGGAGCTGGTTCGCGAGGCCAAAGAGCGGCCAGAGACTGTTGATGCCGCCGAGCGGATCGATCACGCCCTGGTAGAGGAACCAGCCCCAGGCGGCGACGAGCAGAACGCTCGAGAAAAGGTTCGCGGTCCAGGAGCGGGTGTTGCCGAGCGGTTTCCATAAGTTCCCAAGGAAATCCTGGAGCAGAAAACGCCCGACGCGCGTCCCGGCGTCGAGCGTGGTCAAAATAAAGAGCGCTTCGAACATAATGGCGAAGTGGTACCAGAGGGCCAGCGCCGTCGGATTCGAGGTGACGCGCGAGAACATGTGCGCCATGCCGACGGCAAACGTCGGCGCTCCCCCAGCCCGGCCAAACATCGTTTTCTCGCCGAGATCGGTGGCGAGCTGTTGCATCCCGGCTTCGGTGACCGGAAAACCGGCGGCGGTCATTTTTGCCACCACTTCGGTCGGCGCGCCTTTGGTATTGATGGCGAAATATTCCCCCGGTTGGAGGACACAGGCCGCGATCATCGCCATGAGCGCGACCATCATCTCGGTAACCATCGCGCCGTAGCCGATGTCGCGGATGCGCGATTCCCGAGAAATCATTTTGCAGGTCGTGCCCGAGGCAATCAGGGAGTGGAAACCGGAGACCGCTCCGCAGGCGATCGTGATGCAAACGAACGGAAAGACCGGGCCGGCGAAGACGGGGCCGGTGCCATCGACGAATCGCGAGATGGAGGGCATCAGAAGGACCGGACGCAGAAAGATGACCGCGACCGCCATCGCCGCGACGGTGCCGAGCTTGAGAAAGGTGCTGAGGTAATCGCGCGGCGTCAGGAGCAGCCAGACCGGCAGAATCGACGCCGCCAGCCCGTAGATCATCACCGCCCAGGCGAGCCATTTTTCGTCCTGGCGAAACCAGCTCTCGAGCGTCGGGTAATTGCCCAGGAATTGCCCGCCCCAGACGGCGAACGCCAGTCCGGCAATGCCGAAGACCGTGATCCATTTCACATTCATCCGGCCAGTCTTGAGCCCGAGGCCCATGATCATCGCGACCGGGATCGTGGTCGCCATCGTGAACACGCCCCACGGGCTCTTCGCCAGGGCCTGGACCACGACGAGCCCGAGCACGGCCATGATCATGATCATAATCAGGAGCACGCTGACCAGGGCGAGCGCGCCGACCCCGCGGCCAATCTCTTCCTTCACCATTTGGCCAAGGGTCTTGCCCCGACGACGCACGGAACTGAAGAGAATGATCATGTCGTGGACCGCTCCGCCCAAAGTGGCCCCGATCAAGATCCAGAGGGTGCCCGGCAGGAACCCGAACTGCGCGGCCAAAACCGGCCCGACCAGCGGCCCTGGCCCTGCGATCGCGGCAAAATGATGGCCGAAAACCCTCCAACGATTTGTGGGGACGAAGTCTTTCCCGTCTTCGTGGACGACGGCCGGTGTCGCGCGCTCGTCGTTCAGGACGAGGACCTTGGTCGCGAGCCATTTGCTGTAGAAACGATAACTGACCGCGCAACTGCACATTCCGGCGGTCACGATCCAAAGCGCGCTAATTTGTTCGTCCCGCGACAGCGCCAGGACCACTAGCGCCCCTAAACCCAAAGCGCTGACCGCGATCCAAAGCAGCTTTTTCCAGATATTCATCGATTGAATCCCATGCGCGCTGATGAGATTTTAGGCGAAACCGAGGCTCGCTGACAACAGGAACACTCAAGATGCGGATATCCTACAAACTTCGAAAAGTTTTCACCGGGGACGCGGTGGCGAGCGCGCGCCGGCACGTCAAGCAGTGGGTTCTGGGCCGGGCGCCTCTGCGTTTCGACGCCGCGAAGATCACCGCCACGATCGATCGCGAGAAGTTCCAGGAGATTTACGATCGTTACGCGATGAAGGACCCCGGCGACGAGTGGCCAAAGTATCTCGAGATCCAGCCCTGGATGGAAATCAATCTTCGCCGGGTCCGCGATCTGGAGCTCGATCTGGGGGGGCGCAAGCGCGTCCTCGATATCGGGTGCGGCACCGGTTATTTCCTCTACATCTGCCAATTCCTCGGACACGACGTTCTCGGCATGGACCTGGATGAAACCCCGGGGTTCACCGAGATGGTGGAGCTGCTCGGCGTGAAACGCGTGATCTACCGGATCGAAGCGTTCAAGCCGCTGCCTGATCTCGGGCGCAAGTTCGACGTTATCACCGCACACATGATCTGTTTCAACGGCCACAAGAGCGACAAGCTCTGGACGAGCGCGGAGTGGGAGTTCTTCCTCGACGATCTGGCGGAACGGCACCTGGAGCCAGGCGGACAGATTTGCCTGGAGCTCAATCGTGAATACGACGACTCGCTCTATACGCCGGAGCTAAAGGCCTATTTCGAAGCGCGCGGGGCGGAAATCCACACCCAGCGCATTCACTTTAATCCATTGCTGCCCGCGCCAGCCGCAATTGCGCCAGCTGGAGGCTGAAATCCAATTTCCGCTTCCGATGTTCCTCGACGACGGCGGCCGGGGCTCGTTCGACGAAGGAGGTGTTTGAAAGCTTCGCCTCGACGGTGCGCAGTTCGTTTTCCAGGCGCGCGATTTCCTTGTCGAGCCGATCGCGCTCGGATGCCCTATTAGCAGTCGCGATGATTAGGTGTAACTCGCCGAGCGGCGTCGCCGCGACGGGAAGGCCGGCTTCGGCCTGAAATGTCAAGTCGACCTTCAATTCCTCCGCATTCAGCAGCCGCGCCATCGTCGCAACGTCGCGCTCATTAATTGGCCATGAAGGTCGCAGAACAAAACTCGCCTTCTTGTTGGAAGGCACCCGCGATTCCGCGCGGAGATTGCGTCCCGACCGGACCACGTCGTAAACCTGTCGAAGCTTTTCGACGCCGCTGGCATCGACCTCAATCGATTCCGGCAACGGTTGAAACTGGATCGTCTCGGCACCGAACCCGAAAACCGCCCACAGCTCCTCGGTGATGTGCGGCATGAACGGATGCAGTAACCGCAAAACGCCCGAGAGCACGAAGTCCATCACCGCGAGAACGGATTTCTTGCGCGCTTCGTCCTCACCGAAGATATCGGTCTTGGCCGCTTCGACGAACCAGTCGCAGTAATCGCCCCAGAAAAAATCGTAGAGCCGGTGCGCGACCTCGTTGAATTCATATTTGCGGTAGGCTTCTTCGACCGCAACGAGCATTTCGTTGAAACGCGCCAGGACTTCGCTCGAATAATTCGAGAGCGACTTGGCGTCGAGTTGTGGATTCGCTTCGCTCGGGCCATGCATCTGGCGGAACCGGGCGGCATTCCAAAGCTTCGTGGCAAAATTCCGCCCTTCCTCGATCTGCTTTTCGTCAAAGGCAATGTCCTGGCCGCTTGGTGCAATTCGCGTCAGGCCAAAGCGGAGCCCATCCGCGCCGTATTTGGCGATCAAGTCGAGCGGATCGGGGGAGTTACCCAGCGATTTCGACATTTTTCTCCCCTGCTTGTCCCGAATCAGCCCGGTCAGGAAAACGTCCCGGAATGGAATGTTGTCCTCGATCCGTTCCGATTTCCCCGGTTTGAATTCCAATCCGGCGATAATCATTCGCGCGACCCAGAAAAAAATGATGTCCGGCCCCGTCACAAGGGCCGAAGTGGGATAAAACTTCCGACGCGTTTCTTCATCCATCGTCTCGTAGGCCCAGAGCCAGGACGAGAACCAGGTATCGAGCGTGTCAGGGTCCTGCTCCCAATCGGGCCCCGGTGATTCAAGTTGGACGCGAATCTCCCCGACTTGTCCTGTCGTGGCGGCCGTGGCGGCCGCATCTCCGGGTCTTGCGGGCGACACGCCCGCCGCTACAGGTTTCGTCCGATACCAAGCCGGTATCCGGTGTCCCCACCAGATTTGGCGGCTGATGCACCAGTCCCGGATGTTCTCGAGCCATTGCGCATAAACTTTCTCCCAATGCGGCGGGAAGAACCGAATGAGATGATCGCGCACCACCTCGAGCGCTTCCTTCGTCTTGGGATAACGCAGAAACCATTGCTCGCTCAGACGCGGCTCGATCGGCACCTCGCTGCGCTGACTGAATCCGACGTTGTTCTCGTGGGGCTCTTCTTTTGCAAGCAGGTTGGCCTGGGCCAATAATTCCGCTGCCTTGCCTCGCGCTTCAAAACGATCCAGACCGTCCAGCTCCGGCACGGCCGGGCAATTAATCCGGCCGTCCGGATGCAAAACGTCGATGATCGGCAGCGAATGCCGGACGCCGATCTCGAAGTCGACCGTATCG
>JBAPMH010000265.1:0-2145 GCA_049278515.1 Chthoniobacterales bacterium | reverse complement strand
GCACAGGGATGGTAGGTAAGCCTCCCACCGGCGTTACCCAACTGTAATTTGCCGCCGCCGCCGCCAATTTTTTGACCGCACCCTTTGGCGCGGCAGTCGGGCTTGAGGTTGGGGCAGGGCGTTTCGCTTTCGATCTTGTTTGTTTTTTCATAATAGGGGGCCAGCTGACCTGGTCTTTTCTGGAGGTTTAATGGGCCAATCTGACTACGTACAAGACCAGCCTCTAAATTGGAAGAGAAAACGGAGTCGCCTTTAGTCACTTCGGCTCCATTGAGAACGACGTTCGGGGCGTCTCATTGCTTCATCGGGTGCGATCGATCATATTGAGATATGGTCAACATCTGCATCGAATACACCGGCGACCTGCATTGCGACGCGGTCCATGGCCCGTCTCACGCCAAAATCGCGACCGATGCTCCGACGGACAACAAAGGGAAAGGAGAATCGTTTTCTCCCACCGATCTCGTCGCGACGGCGCTCGGCACCTGCATGAGCACCATCCTGGCGATGGCCGCGCAAGAGCACGGACTCGATGTGAAAGGGATGACCGTAAACGTCAGCAAGGAAATGTCGAAAGACGCGCCGCGCCGGATCGTCGGTTTACCGTCGGAAGTTCATATTCCGTTACCGGCAAACACACCGCAGCGCGCGCTGCTGGAAAACGCCGCGCTAAATTGCCCGGTCCACAAGAGTCTTCCCCCGGAGATCGAGCGCCCGACAAAATTTTTCTGGGAAGGAAAATGACGAATGACGAATGACGAATGTCGAATGACGAAGGAAGTCCCAAGCACTTGCTCACGCATTCGAGCTTGAGTCATTCATTCTGCATTCGTCATTCGGTAATTCGTCATTCCTATTGCCCCAGCACCCAGGCGAAAATCAACGGCGCGCAAATCGTGGCATCGCTTTCCACCACGAATTTCGGAGTTGAAGCCGCAAGCTTTCCCCAGGTGATCTTCTCGTTCGGGACGGCGCCGGAATAGCTGCCGTAGCTCGTCGTCGAATCGCTGATCTGGCAAAAATAACCCCAGAGCGGCACGTCCGTGCGCTCGAGGTCCTGGTGCAGCATCGGGACGACGCAAATCGGGAAATCGCCCGCTATGCCGCCGCCGATCTGGAAAAATCCGATGGAGCCTTCCCGGTTGCGCAGCTTCTTCGACGTCTGCGTGTAGTAATTCGCCAGCCAGGTCATGTATTCGATGCCCGTGCGCACGGTGTGCACGTTCTTCACGTCGCCGCGGATTACGGCGGCCGCATACATGTTTCCGAGCGTCGCGTCCTCCCAGCCCGGGACGACGATCGGCAGGTCCTTCTCGCACGCCGCGACCATCCACGAATTCTTCGGATCGATCTGATAGCTCTTTTTCAGCTTCCCGCTCCGAAGAATCTTATACATGAACTCGTGCGGGAAATAATGCTCTCCGGCGCGATCGGCCGCCATCCACTCTTCGAGCACGACCTTTTCGATCCGCCGCATCGCCTCCATCTCCGGAATGCACGTGTCGGTCACACGATTCATGTGGCGGCCGAGCAATTGCTTCTCGTCCTCCGGCGTGAGCTGCCGGTAATGCGGCACCCGCTCGTAGTGATCGTGCGCGACGAGATTAAAAATATCCTCCTCGAGGTTCGCGCCGGTGCAGACGATCAGATGCACCTTGTCGCGACGAATCATTTCAGCCAGCGAAATGCCGAGCTCGGCGGTCGACATTGCGCCCGCGACCGTCATTAGCATTTTGCCGCCGGCCGCGAGATGGGTTTCGTACCCCTTCGCCGCGTCGAGCAGGGCGGCCGCGTTGAAATGACGATAATTCTTCGCGATGAATTTCGAGATCGGACCTTTTTTTGCCGCGAGGGCGGCGTTGATCTCTTCCGGGCTTTCTGACGGACGTTTGGCTTTCATCGTTTGGGCACCTTTGTCAGGCGGGATAGAGCCAGCTCATGTAATCGGCCACGCCCTTTTCCAGGGTGAATTGCGGCTCGTAGCCCAGGGCGCCGCGAACCCTGGTTAGGTCCGCTTCGGTGAAGTTTTGGTAGTGCGCGTGCGGGTTCTCAATGTAGTCGGGCTTAAGATCGGCACCTAACGAGTGGTTGAGGACATCAACCAGTTCGTTGAACGATCGCGCCTCGCCGTATCCAAGATTGTAG
>JBAPMH010000264.1:0-1881 GCA_049278515.1 Chthoniobacterales bacterium | reverse complement strand
ACGTACTACGGCGAAAGGGAGGAGAAGTTCGAAAATTTTCTCTTCCGGCGTGAAAAATGTCCCGGAAAGGCTGTGACCGCCCCTGTAGCCGGGATCGGTGATCCCGGCTACAATCCCTGAGCCCTGCGATCCCTTCCTGGACCCGAATCTCTATTTGCTCTTCGCCCGAACGACCACGGCCGCAACATCTGCCGCGTCGACCGCTGCGTCGAAAAATTCCGCGCCGGTCAGCTGCGAAAGGTGCACGAGCTTATCCCCGACTTTCTCGATCTTGCCGGCGATTTTCTCCCCCGATTTCATCCGTAACTCGACGACCTGGCCGACATTCTTCTGCAAAATCCCCAGAATGGTATCGCCGGTTTGGAGATCGATTTTTCCCTGTCCGAAAAGATTGGCGCAGGCAAACGCGAAAACGAACGCGATGAGAATGGAGAATCGTTTCATATGGCTCTCTTCTGCAGGAGAACGAATTCGGTGGCGAGTCAAATTGTAGGGCAAGCGCCAAATGCCAGTCCGGCTCGGACCTTGCCAAGAACGTGGTTGGCAGGAGGGGCGCCTGCCCTACAATTCTGCATGGAGAACGTGGCGGAAAATCTCGAACGCGTTCGGGCGCAGATCGCTGAGGCGGCGCAGAAGAGCGGACGCGGTTTGGACGATATCGAGCTGGTCGCGATTTCGAAGACCCACGAAGCCGAAAAAGTTCGAGCCGCGTTTGATGCCGGGCAGCAACTCTTTGGCGAGAGTCGCGTCCAGGAAGCGCGCGCCAAAATTCCCCTGTTGCCGTCGGCGGCACGATGGCATTTCGTCGGGCGACTGCAGCGGAACAAAGTTCGGCACGCGCTGCCGCTCTTCGAGCTTTTTCACAGTGTCGATTCGGTTGAGCTCGCGCGCGACATGAACCGCATCGCGGAGGAGGAAGGATTGCATCCGCGCATCTTGCTCGAAGTGAACGTTGCGGGCGAGGGGAGCAAAATTGGGTTCGCCCCGGAAAAATTGCGCGAACATATGGAATCAATTCTCGAATTGCCGCGGCTGACGATCGAAGGGCTGATGACAATTCCGCCCCTTGCTCCTGAGGCGGAGGCATCGCGAAAATATTTCGTCGCGCTGCGGGAGTTGCGAGACGATTTCGCCGCCCAATTCAAAATGGCGCTCCCGCATCTTTCGATGGGAATGACCGGCGACTTCGTCGTCGCCGTCGAAGAAGGCGCCACGCTCGTCCGCGTGGGCACGGCGATCTTCGGCCAGCGGACGCCCATGCAGTTGCGCTCGCAAACAAGCGGCAATTCGGACGATTAGCCCGTTCGGTTCGGCTCGACGGCGTCTCGCCCTACCAGCATCTCGCTCTACCAGCAGAGATCGCGGACCGCTTGGTTACTACAGCTGATAAACCTCAATAAGTGCCACGCCCGTCGCCGATCCCTTGCCGGAAACGATGCCGCTGTAATTCCCCGCCGGCAGCGAGGTGAGGATCGCCGACTCCAGGTTGTTCGTCGGCGCCAAACCGGTCGCAGTGATGTCGGCCGCCTGGTTGGATTGCCAGTCGTCGTTTGTCGCCAGCGTGTTTCCGTTTGCGTCCTTCAAAGTTAATACTGGATCGGGAAGGGGAGATGGCACTCCGAACGCGCCGAGGCTCGGTCCGATGGCCCGCAGCACCAGGCGCCCGCCGCCGCGATTAATGAATCCACCAATGAGAACGTCGTCACCCGTGCCGACTTTGCCGCGGGTCGAAATGTTGAGCAGCCGCGTCGCTGTCAGGGCAGAAATGTCCAGGACCGTTTCTCCCGCCAGACTGGCCGCGTTGGCGATCGCTCCCACTAAAGTGGCCGCGCCGTTTGCCAAACTAATTTGATACAATCCCGCAGAGCCGCCGACCGTGAG